>JBKBWB010000047.1:0-10265 GCA_046289215.1 Asticcacaulis sp.
CTATGCCCGCGAGTTCTATACCGTTGTCAAAACAACCTATCAGCTGGCGCTTTGAACCGCGCGTCCGCTCTGGAGACACTCGACGTGATCAACAGCGACCGGTGCTGCGCCATGCGGGTTCACACCGGTCATTTTTTGTGGATCGTACGCGCTTTAAGATAAGGTCTTTGATTATTTTTATGTCGAATAAAAATCTCATGCCTTCATGCAAATATTAACTTTAAAACGATCATCTTAAAGCATGCAACTTACATATACACAAAATAATACATAGAGATATGATCTGGGTGTGCGAAACCCCGCGCTTTTTAACGAAAATCAATATTTAAATCTCATTTTTTAATCGAAAGCCTATGTATAGAGGGTGGATGTACACACTGAAATGGTTTTACCTGCCCCCCCTCGCTATAGGGGCTAGGCGTGGGATAAGGCCCCCCTCAAGGGCCTGAGCCCTCGCCTTGCACACACCTGTTTTGACACGCGCCAGAACCGTTAAAAGAGTCTTGTTAGAGATTCAGTTAAAGAAGTTAAGGGCGATTTTCACCCTAATAAGATCATATAATTCATAGTCTTAGCTATGGTCATGGTGTGTGTTCCCCCGTGTATGGGTGGGTAATCCCCCGCATATACGGTGTATGAAACCCCGTCTTCTGCGTGTGTGATCCCCCGTGCTCTGATCTTTTATCCCCTGCGTCTGGGGGTAAGTCTGGGGATAATGTGGGCAAGGTGGGCTATTTTTGCCTAAAAAAGCAATCAAAAAGTGTTTTTATGTAACGATATCTGCATGGTTGTCATGCTGATGGCTTTCTCTTTAGCGTCGAGGCATGAAAATGATGCATTTGTGGCCACTCAAACCTGTCCACACACCGAAACCGTGTGTGCCGAAGGCCCTCACATACCCTGATAGGCGAGAGGGAGGCGGGTGTGTAATCCCCCGATGCCAGTTCTGTGATTTTACAGCCCTGGCCGCCTGAGTCGGTCAGTTCAAGAGGTCTGTACGCCTTATGGAAAAGGGGTTTGCGGCGTTGAAAGGGAATCCGCGCGTCGGTGTGTGATCCCCCGACAAATTGAAACTTATCCCCAAATGCTCCTCAGGCGGATGACTTTTTCAGCGTGGCTCGGCCTTAGTTTCGCTTTGGCCGACTACGGGCCGCCATTCGGTCCATTTTCGCATCCACATCGGCGGCGCGGCGGTCTTCGAGTTCGCGGACCCGCCGACGGCTGTCCCGGGCGGCTTCTTCGCGCACGTCTTTTTCGGTCGCCTGCATTTCCAGGCAGCCACGGTGGATGACTTTAAGCGCTGGGGCGCCGTCACTGGTATGAGTCATGCTCAGGTGATATTCGGGCATTTGATCGCGCTCGACGATCTTACGGAGCATGCGGTTGAATTCCTTGGGCGGGCTATCCGATCCGGTTTTTTCCAGAAGCAATTCGACCCGACACACCCACCCATCAGCTTGGATTCCGGCGTGTTTACGCGCAATGCGATAAAGGGCGCGCTCAAGCCCACCCGTCAGCAGGAAATAGTCCGGATGCATGGTCAACAAGGACTTGTCCCCGACAATGCCTTCATAGACCCAGTTGGACAGGGTGATGGTCATGCCGCGCGGTTGCCCGCTGTCTGGGTCAATTTCCAGGGTCCACCCATCAAGCCAACCGAATTGCGCTTCCGCGCGGCGCTTGGGCGCCCGGATTGACGTCCGGATTGACGTGGTTTCCAGCCGCTGCAGCGCCGCCTGAAGCTCCTGATAGCCCTTGCCACCCGTATCGCGTTTGATCGCCCGTAAGAGGTCATAGGTGGTGGTGTGCAGGGTGCGCGGCAGGTCATTGACCCCCCGCTCCTTCAGCCGGTTCAGATAGGATGCCGCCCAGATCAGAATATCGGCGTCCCAGATGGTCGCCATACCATAGGCCGGCATGGCTTCGACCTTGACCCAAGCCTGGCCGTCGGGGCTGACATATTCGATCGGCTTTAACCGCTTGCGCTTTTGCAGCGAGAAGAAGGGCCGTTCCATAGTTTCCCGCTGATCTTTCAGCGGGACATCGTTCATCAGCGGAACGAAAAAATCGAATTCCGGGTTTGGATCCTTGCGACGGGACACACCGCCCTCCTCTGCTCAAGGTCTGGGGCGGGCTCAGCGTTCCTGGAACGGGTTTTTCCCGTTCTGGCGAAGGACCATATCAAGTCCCTCCCCGATCAGCGCCTGGACTGTGACGCCACGCTCAACAGCCAGCATTTTGACGGCCCGCGCCATATCCGGTGAGAAATATCCGGCAATCATGGTCTTGCCGGCTCTGGCCTTGGCCATGCCGGGCGATGGGCTGGGCTCAGGGCTCGCAACCGGTTGCACCGCCACAGAGGGCGCTTTGCTTTTGGCAACCGGCGGCGACTTTACTGGGGCGATGCGCGGAGCCGGTTCCGGCATGGGCGGCAGATTTCCGGCGACACTGGCCAGACGGGCGGCGAGGCTGGGACGGCTGCTCATGCGGCTTTCCTCTTATTGGCGGTGTTAATCGGGGGCATGTCCATCTGTCCACACGCCCACATGTAGAGCGCGTCGACTTCGTCGGCGGCCTTGCCCAAGGGTTCATACTCCACAGCGGTCTGGCCGTTGATAACGCAGTGGCGGAAGGCGGCGCGGTCGACGAGCGCAACCGGGGCCAGCTTCATTTGCAAGCTCTCGACCACAAGGCCGGCTTCTTCGATCAGACCGGCGGCCCGCGGCGGCACGGCATTCAGCACCACATGGCCGGGCTTCTGGGCGATCCGGACCAGGTCTGCTGTGGTCTTGATGGCGTGGAGGTCAAAGGCCGAAGCCCGGGTAGGGATGATAATCAGGTCCGCGGCTCTGGCGGCCGCAACAGCGGCGGCATCGGCCGAGGGCGGTGTATCGATGACCACGAGGTCCACGCCTGCGCGGCGGCACTCCTCAAGGGTCGCATTCAGTCGGGAATGGGGTGCGGCGACAACAGCCGGGTTCTCCCCTCCCCGCCAGTCCCCCCAGGATGCGGCTGTAGCTTGGGGATCCAGATCAATCACCGCGACGGTATGGGCGCGGCGGGCGGCAGCGACAGCCAGGTGCACACATAAGGTGGTCTTCCCGGCTCCGCCCTTTTGAGACACGACAGCAACGGTTTTCATAGGGCTCTTTCCCGTCGTTCAGGCCGGGTCTATCCCGGACGCAATGTCCACATACCCACGTGTTTGAGTGTCCTCATGTCCTCTGTTGATGTGTGGACATGTCCGCGTGCGGCGCTGTGGTCTTCCCCACATGTCTACGTGTGTAAGGTTAAGGCAAGTTTAATGTCATGTGTGGAGCCGCCCTCACGCGGATGTGTCCACATGCGGCGGGGAGGACGTGACGTCGTGCGGAAATGAGGAGCTGTCAACGCGTGGGCGTGTCGGCATGTCGCGGTGTGGACACGCGGACGTGATGGCTAGTGTAGAATAAACTGGAAAAGCGGAAACCTTTGCGGGTAACCTGCGTTGACACTTACGCGCCCGGGCGGTTCCGGGGCGGGTGTAATGCAGACGATTAAGCAGGGTGCATGCCGATAAAGGCTAATAAAAAGTTTCTTCGAGGAAGCTTTTTCTTGACGGCCCGCGCCCGAATTACGCGATTCTTGGCCTTGGCGGTGCTGATGCCCCTGCTCTGGGCGTGGGGCGCCTTATCATCGCTTGCGCAAATCCCGTCAGAGAAAGCCACTGAGCGGGCAGGGCAGGGGAATACTCAGAAAGCCGCAAGTCTGTCTTTGCCACGCGCTGTTGTCCGTGGGGACTTGAGCCCGGAGCTAAAAACCCAGCTCGACAGTGTTGTTGGGACGGTCTCGGCGCTACCGGCGTCGCGGTTTGAAGCCCGGCGGCGGGCAAGAGAGGCGGCTGACCTCGTCGATCAGCGTTTACGCTCAGAGGGGTATTACGGGGCACAGGTCACCGCAGCCCTCAGCGACGACGAACAGGCACTGGATCGTGAGACCGGGACAGCTGACAAGGTTGCGGATCCGATCGTCCATGTTGATCCAGGTCCTCTGTTCCAGCTTCAAGCCGGTCAGATTGAATGGGCGCTGCCCGAGCCAGATCCGGATGTGCAGTCGAAAGCGGGAGGGATAATGACCGCACTCGCCGGACAGCCCGCAAAGGCCGTGAGCGTCCTTACGGCAGAGGATCAGCTCATCCGCACCCTTGATGAGGCCGGTTATGCCGATGCCAAGGCCTTGCCGCGTCAGGTGATCGTCGACCATGCCGATCAGTCCATGGCCCCAACCTATCGTTTCGCGTCAGGGGACCTGGTCCGGCTGGGACACTTAGATGTATCTGCGAGCGGTCGTACGAGTAGCCGCTGGTTGGCCGCACTCCAGGCCTGGAAGATAGGCGATCGCTATAGCCCGGGCGCTTTGGCTGAACTCGAACGAAGGCTGGTCGAGACCGGGGTCTATGATACGGTTGCTGTTACGCTGGCCCCCAAGGCGGAAAGCCATTCTGACACTGAACATCGCTCGGTCCGTGTCGTGCTTGGGGATCGCAAGCCTCAAAGCTATGAACTCGCTGCAGGCTACGCCACGGAAGACGGCGCAGGGCTCGATGTCCGCTACACTCATTATAATCGGCTGCACCGGGGTGATACCGTGACGCTTTTGGGGCGTTTGTCGGTGCGAGAACAGCGACTTGAGGCTCAGTCAAAGTTGCCGCACTGGCAAAGGGTTCAGCAGACCTTAACCTATAAAGGCGTCCTAGTGCGATATGCGACGGAGGCCTATGACGCCTATGGCCTGACCTTGAACGCTGATGTGGTGCGTCGGCTCAAGCCCGGGCGCAATGTGACGGTGGGGCTGGGGCTTGAAGGTTTGCGCGTTACGGCCACGGATATACAAACTCGTGGACTGAGCCTTCCGGAACGTGAACGGTCAGAAGACAGCTATGCTTTGTCTGTGCTCGGTGCCTTTAGCGAGGACCGAACCGATAGCCTTCTCAACCCGACGCGCGGGTGGCGGTTCGAGGGACGGGCTGAACCGACCTATGCCTTTGGATCCCTGCAGCAAACCTATGTCCGGGCCCAGGCCCAGGTGTCGGCCTATTTGCCCTTTGGCAGTAAGGCAAAAACCGTCGTCGCGGGACGGCTCAAGGCCGGGTCTTTGCTGGGGACCCAGGCGGGAGAAATCCCCGCTTTACGCCGCTTCTATGCCGGGGGCGGGGGGTCCGTCCGGGGTTATGCCTATCAGGCGATTGGCCCACGCTTGGCAGACAATACCCCCATTGGCGGGGCCTCTCTGTTTGAAGCGAGCCTGGAGCTTCGCCAGTCGATCACGCCAGTCTGGGCCGTCGTCGCATTTGTCGATGCCGGGGCGGTGAGCGAGACGCCGACTCCCAATACCCGAGATCTGACCGCGGGGGCCGGCGTTGGGGTCCGCTATGATCTTGGGTTTGCCCCGCTCCGGTTCGATGTGGCGGTTCCGCTCGAACGCCGCGCTGGGGATGCCAAGTTTCAGATCTACATCAGTCTGGGGCAGAGTTTCTGATGTCAGATCAAGAGACGAACCCCGATCCGCAGAGGCATAAGATCCTTCGGCGCAAGGTCCTTATGGGCGTTACGCTCGGGGCTGTGGGCTTAGGCCTTGGTCTGGGGGCGGCGATTCGCTGGGGGCCGACCACGGAGACTGGCCGCAAATGGATCGAGACCGCCCTCGATGGTCAGGGTTTGGGCCGGTTTGGCACCTTGGGGGTCTCGGGCCTTGAGGGGGATATCTGGTCCTCTGTCCGTCTGAAACATCTTAGTGTTGCCGATAAAAGCGGGGTGTGGCTGCGGGCGGACAATTTGGCCGTAGACTGGCAACCCCAGGCTTTGTTGGGGCGTGAGCTTGATCTCACGCGGGTCCATATCGGACGGCTAAGTGTTTTAAGGTCGCCGCAGCTAGGGCCCGAGACCGAGCAAAAGCCGCCGCCGCTGGGCGTGCGGGTGCGAGACCTTAAACTGGATCTATACCTCGATCCGGCGGTGACCGGCACCCAAGGGGCCTGGGCCATTGGCGGCCACGCGCGATCAGGCCGAGAGGGTGACACAGAGGCAAGCCTTGCGGCCCGTAGTCTGACGCGGGCCGGGGATGGTGCCGCTTTAGAGGTGGCTCTCGGCAAGGCTAAGTCTTTGATTTTGAAGGTGCAGGCGAGAGAGGCCAAGGGCGGGCCGATCGCGGCTCTGGTTGGCCTCGCTAAGGACCAAGCCTTTGAATTTGCGCTCAACCTGTCGGGTGAGCCAAGCGGCCCAGAGGCAAACCCCAATGCTCGCGGCACGTTTTCGCTGAAAGGGCAGAGCGGGGATAAGGTTTTTCTGTCCGGCAAAGGGCAGTGGCATCAAAGCGCGCTGAAGGCCACGCTGGACGCGGACTTGAACGCGTCTCGTCTGACAGAGGCTCTGGCGGCGCGTCTGGGGCCTGACCTCAAAGCGACGCTCTTCGGCCAACCTACCGGGCAAGATCAAGTCGCGCGCAATAAAAATGGGAGCGATAAAAAGGCGCCCGTTCTAATCGGACAAAAGCCTGTGGCGTGGGATGTGTCTCTCAGGGCCGAAACCGTGTCCGCAATCCTTAGCGCGAATGGGAAGATTATACCCGAAAAGCGACGAACAGGCGAGGGGGGTGTGCAAGTTTCTTTGAAAATTCCGCAGCTTAATCGGCTCTACCCGTCGCTTTTCGGCACACTTGCCCTTGAGGGGCCCTTGCAAGCGGATTTGTCGGAAAGCGTCCCTGATCTGCAATGGTCGGGGGCTTTGTCCGGACAGGGCGGCCATGCCACCTACCGTCTGGCGCGTGTCGATGGGACGATCAGCGCCCGCTTGAAAGCCAAAGAGACGGATCTTCGGCTGAAAATTGCAGGGCAGGGTGGGCGGTTCGGCCGCTTGGACGGTAAGGCGCTCGACCCGCGTCTGGGGCGCGTGTTGGGGGCACAGCCCAAGGCCGAGGCCTGGGTCCATTTGGATACGGCGAACCGTTGGCAAATCCGGGATCTGAAACTTGATGGCCGCGCAGTCCGCGTGCGCGGCGAGGGGGGGCCAGCCCTCATGGGGGGCGGCTTGACCTTCCGGGGTGAGGCCAGACTGACAGACCTGTCGGCGGTGCTGCCGGGCCAGACGGGCCAGCTTGTTCTGAGTGGAACGGCTCGGCAGGGGCCGGGTTCAAAGGTCAATGCCGCGGCGTCCGCCTGGAGCCTGTCCGCCACTCTTCGGGGGCAGGGGGTGCGCTGGGGACAGGCCGATCTTCAGGCTGTGCTGGGGGATAATCCCGATTTGTCCGCACGTGGGCGTGTGGACATGGACGGCTTTTATCTCGATCAAGCCCAGTTTAAGGCGGCCCAATTCAAGGCCAAGGGATCGGGCCAGATGGCCGCAAAGTCCGGCTTAGACTTTGTGTTTGACTGGTCGGCGGGCGAGGGGATCGGGGAAAAGTCTCTGGCTCTGGGGCCGATCATTCTGGCTGGGGATCTGCGTGGGGCGGGCCGTCTCTTTGGGCCTGCGGGCTCGCCCAACGTGACACTCACTGCGGCTCTGGATCAGTTGGATCTGCCCCGTTTACCCCTCCGACAGGCGAAACTCGATCTGACGATAGCGCTCGGGGCTACGCCCAGCGGAAGGCTGGACCTTGTGGCCGACAGCGAATGGGGTCCGGCCAAGGCCCGAAGCGGGTTTGGTCTTGCCGGCCAGACGATCCAGCTGAGTGACCTGTTTCTTCAGGCGGGAGGCGTTACGGCGGCGGGCGCGGCCCGGCTGTCGCCCGCAGGCGTTGAAAGTGCGGATCTGTCCTTGCGTGCCGGGCCAGGCGCGTTTTTGCGTGCCGGATCGGTTCAGGGGGTCGCAGAGGTTCGCCCGGCGACGGATGGCCCAAGCGTGTCTCTCAATCTGACGGGGGCCGGTGTGCGCCTATCGCCCGATGCCCCCGTAATCGATCGGCTTCAGTTGGCGGCCAAGGGGCCGATGACCGAACTGGATTTGGATGTTACGGCCAAAGGCCGGGTGATCACCGCGACGGCACGGGATCCATTTTCGGCGCCCTTGCCCTGGTCGATTACAAGCCAGGGCCGATTGGAGGGTCTGGGCGGCAAACCGGAACAGCTCTTGCGCTTGAGCCTTTCGCGCGGGGAGGGGGCTTGGAACCGGGTGCCCGTACGCCTTTTGTCTCCAGCGCGATTGACCCTTCAAGGGGAGAGCCAGGCTCTTGAGGCCGCGATCGGCGTGGGAACCCGCGGTCGTCTTGAGGTTCAGGCCTTGCTGGGCGCCCAATCGGCGACGCTTACCGCCAAGGCGGCCGATTTGCCCGCGGGGATGCTCGACCCGGATCTGGATGGGCGTTTGGGCTTTAACGCCAGTGTGTCCGGTTCTGGACGCGCGGCGCCTTTGTCCGGACCCGTACAGCTTGACCTGAGTGAGGTGCGCGGGCGCGGAGAGCCGGTTTCCCGGTCGGTGACGGCCCAGCTTTCAGGGCAGTTGGCGAAAAATCGGTTGTCTCTGGATCTTAAGGCCACCACGCCCCAAGGTCTGAGCGCCGCTTCAGATTTGAGCGTGCCGGTCGACGCACAGGTGGGGCCGCTGAAGGTTGGGGTGGATCTGACGCAATCTGTGTCGGGTCGTTTCCAGGCCGAGGGGCCGGTTGGGCCGGTGTTTGATTTGCTCGTGGGGGGCGATCGCACCCTTGAAGGTCAGGCCACTTTGTCTGGGACGCTCGGTGGCAGCCTTCGAGAGCCTGAGGTGTCCGGCCAGTTCGCGTTCCGGGATGGGACGTTCCGCGATGCCTTGAGTGGGCTTCAGCTCAAGACTCTGACGCTTGCCGCGGATTTCACCCAAAGCCGGGTCGATCTGAAATCCCTGACGGCTTCGGACGGGGCCAAGGGGGGCGTAAGCGGACAGGGAGCCGTGAGTTTGGTCCCGGGTGGGGAGTCGGATTTGCGTCTCAACCTTACGGGCTTTCGCGTCATCGAAACGGAGCTGGCGACGGCAAGCGCCAGTGGTGAGGCGCGGATTTTGCGCGATCCGAGGGGTCAGATCCGGATCCGGGGCGCACTCTTTATTGACCGGGCGGACCTTGCTCCCGTCGCGCCGCAGCCCGCCGGGATTGTCCCGCTTGAGGTAATCGAAGTGAACCGGCCGGGTCACGATCTGCGTCCGGTAAAAAGCGCGGCGGTTCAAAGCGGACAGGCCCCAGCGGCAACGGGTCGCCCGGAGGCTCCGCCCGTTCGGTTGGATCTGAGTCTCAAGGCCCCTCGCCGGATCTTTGTTGAAGGCCGCGGGCTTTCGGTCGAAATGGGTCTGGAGGCCCGGGTCAGCGGCTTGGCCACCGCGCCCTTGTTATCCGGAACGGCGCGGGTCATCCGGGGGGACTATGATTTTGCCGGGAAACGCTTTGTCTTTGATGATGACAGTACGGTGTGGCTGTCGGCGGATCCGGATAAGATGCGGCTGGATTTGACCGCGCGGCGTGAAGCCCCGGGACTAACCGCTGAAATTCGGGTGACGGGAAGCGCCAGTCGCCCCAAGATTGCCCTTAGCTCCAGCCCGGCTTTGCCGCAGGATGAAATCCTCTCCCAGGTGTTGTTTGGCACGTCAGCCAATCAGTTGTCTCCGCTGGAGGCCGCGCAGCTGGCGTCGGCGGTCGCGGGTCTGGCGGGCGGCGGCGGGTTTGACGTGATCGGCAATTTGCGGAACCTGACCGGGCTCGACCGTTTGACCCTGGCCGGCCAGGACGCTGCGAGCTTGAGCCTTGCCGGGGGGAAGTACCTGACCGATGATGTCTATCTGGAGATTATCGGCGGCGGGCGCGACGGTACAGCGGCGCAGCTCGAATGGCGGGTCAGTCGGAGTTTGGCGATTGTCTCACGCCTCGGCAGCAGCAACAGCCGCCTGAGTGTCCGCTGGCGACAGGAGCGTTAGGAAAACGGGCCATGCTATCGCAAGCATGGCCCGTCTCTGCTTTTGGCGAAGGCTCGGATCAGAAGGTTTGGGCAACCGTCAGTTTGATGTTCCGGCCCGGCTCGATGTCGTCCAGCTCCAGGCGACCGAAGCGCGGATGGTTGGTCGAGCCGTTTTGCGAGGCGTGCGAGCTGTAGGTCGCGTCAAACAGGTTATCGACACCCAGTGTCACCGTCAGGCCCGAGATATCCGCCGCGTCCGCCCAGCGGGCGCTGAGATTGTGAACGGTGTAGCCTTTCTTGGTCTTGCCAATCGGGGAGGGTTGGCGTCCGACCCAAGTGCCATTGTAGCTGATCGCCAGTTTCGGGGCTTCGA
>JBKBWB010000048.1:0-10196 GCA_046289215.1 Asticcacaulis sp.
TGCGCCAGCAAGGCCTGAAGATTGCTGCTGGCATATTCAAAGGCGCCATTGTCCACCGACACGCCGAACGACATGTCCGACTGTTCGGTCTCGACCCCCAGATGGTCAAACAGAGCCGTCAGATTGGGATAGCAGGGCGTGTTGTAGACAATAAAACCCATGTCGACGGGAACAGAGCCTTGCCCCGCCGGGGCATCGGTTGTGAAGCTGTGCCCACCCAAACGGGGTTCCGCTTCGAACATTGTCACATTATGTCTCTGGCTCAGCAACCAGGCCGCCGACAGCCCCGAAATCCCTGCTCCGACAATGGCTAGGCTTTGCGGCGCCGATTGGGAGCCGGAATAATCCATATTGTCTGGATCTTGGCGATACATTTTGGGCTCCCATTGAACGACGGTTGTTTATCTTAATCTGCGCCCTATGTTTACGACCAAAGACCTGAATCAGATCAGGGTCTTTAAGAGGAGCTGGTGAGCTCCCGGTGGACTGCGCTTGCCGGAGTGATGTCGTCCGAAACGTGCCTAAAAGACGTGCCTGCATCACCCGCCACGCCGACGATCCCGGAAAACCCACATGACCCGTGTGTGATCTGTTCGGACGCAACCCCCGTAGAAAGGGTATGAATGCGACAGAGTGTCACAATATGGCGTCTACCAAGTCCCCCACAGCGCGGGGTTCCGAGACCAAGGCTGTCCATGCCTGCGTGCCTACTCCAACCGTGGGGTGGTCAATGACGGTAGGTGGATTGGACACGGAAACTCTGCCCAAGGATCCGGCCTCGTTGATTGTCCGGATTGCCACCCACCAAGACCGGGCGGCCTTTGCGGCTCTGTTCAGCCATTTTGCCCCTCGGATTAAGGCGTATCTCGTCCGACTGGGAACGGTGCCTTCCCAGGCTGAGGATCTGGCGCAAGAAGCCCTGCTGTCTGTCTGGCGCAAGGCTTCTTACTACGACCCCAGCCGGGCCGGGGCCTCCACCTGGATCTTCACCATCGCCCGCAATTTGCGCATCGATGCCCTGCGTCGGGAAAAGCGGCCGGATCTGCTTCAGGAAGATCCGCTGCCACCCGCTGAAATCCCGACAGCCGACGCGCTCGTCGAGGCGGATCAGCGCGATAGCCGGATCCGGATCGCCCTGACCAGTCTTTCGCCAGAACAGGCTGAAGCCGTGCGTCTGTCCTTCTTCGAGGACGCCCCTCACTCCGAGATTGCTGAGCGTCTGAATATTCCGCTCGGTACTGTTAAATCCCGCCTGCGACTGGCGATGATCCGTTTGCGTGCTGCGTTGGAGGACAAGCTGTGATCCCCCATCATCATCCTTCTGAACTGACCTTGATCGATTACGCCCGAGGCAATTTGTCTTTTGGCCACACGTTGGTGGTGGGCGCACATTTGGAAACCTGTGCGGAATGCCGTGCGGCGGCGGATCAATTGTCTTGTGTTGCGGACAGCGTCGCCGGGGTGTTCCTGGACGATGAAGCGCCGATGGCCATGGCCGACGAGGCCCTGGCCTATGCCCTGGCCCGGATCGAGCGGCCGCTGCCGCAGGTTGCTGAGCGGCAAAGTGGCGTGACCGTCCCCGAAACCAAGGCGGCCTTAGTGCCGGACTATCTCGAAGGCATTCGTCTTCCGGCGGGTTTGGATGCGTCCACACTGGGTAAGCGCCATTGGGCCGCGCCGGGGGTTTGGATCGCGCCGATTGGTCCGATGAAGCCGTCGGATGGTTCGCGCCTCTATCTCATGCGGGTTGCGCCGGGCATGAAGATGCCGCGTCACGACCATAATGGCACCGAGCGCACGTTAGTGCTCAAGGGGAGCTTCTCAGATAATACGGGTACCTACCGGTGCGGTGATCTGGCTGAGCTTGACGAAGGGCATGAACATTCACCGCACATCGGCGGCGATGAGACCTGTATCTGTCTGATTGCGTCGGACGGTCCGTTGCGGACCCGCACGCTGATCGGCCACCTGTTGCGTCCCTTTACACACATCTGATGGCCTGAGGGCTTCACGGAGCGACGGCCATGATCAAGTCTCTTTTTGCCTATGCCAGTACTCTTCTGACCTTTGTCGTGGTTGACTTTGTCTGGCTGGGCTTGATGTCGCCGGTCTTTTACCGTCCTGCGATGGGCGACCTGCTGGCCAGTCAGTTTCGATTGTTGCCGGCCGTAGCGTTTTATTTGCTTTACGGGTTTGGCCTTTGGTTTTTCGGGGTTCGTCCTGCTCTGGACAGCGGCCAGTGGTATTCGGCTTTGCTATTCGGTGTGCTCTTGGGTCTGTTCGCCTATGGGACCTACGACCTGACCAACATGGCCACTCTCAAACAATGGCCTCTGAAGCTGGCGCTGGTCGACATGGCTTGGGGGGCAGTGCTGAGTGGTATCGCCTGTACGGCGGGGTTCTGGCTGACCCGGATGCTGTTCAAGGGCTGAACCTAAGCGGAAAATCTGATAAAAATTACAGAAGTGGCACGGGAGAGAGGGCTCATGACACATGGCATGACGGCTGAGCAGGTGCGTGATTTGGGCTGGGGTAATCTACGGGACCTGCCTTCGACTTTTCAATCGAGTCTGAAGCTCCTGAAGCGCAATTGGCGGCGCGGGACCCTGACCTTTGTTCTGCCCAATGGGCGCGAAATCCATGTGAGCGGCTTTGAACCCGGCCCTGATGCCCGGATCGAAATCCGCGATTACCGCTTTGTGCGACGGGTTCTGTCTTCGGGGGACATCGGTTTTTGCGAAGGTTATATGGCCGGGGAGTGGGATACGCCCAATCTCGCGGCCCTGCTTGAGGTCTTCAGCCTCAATCTCGACCGTCTGCGTCGATTGCTGGCGGGTGGACCCGTGATGCGCTTCATCAATGCGCTGATCCATATGGGCAATGCCAACAGCCGCGAAGGCTCCAAGCGCAACATCTATGCGCACTATGATCTCGGCAATGCCTTCTATTCGAGTTGGCTTGACGAGAGCATGACCTATTCCTCGGCGCTGTTCGAAACCCCGGACCAGCCCTTGAGTGCAGCCCAGCGCAACAAATATGCGGCCTTGGCCCGATCCATGGATCTTCAAGCGGGTCACAGCGTTCTGGAAATCGGCTGTGGCTGGGGTGGGTTCGCTGAATTTGCGGCTCGTGAGGTCGGGGCCAATGTCACAGGCATTACCATTTCGCCCGCTCAGTTTGACTATGCCCAGGCGCGCATGGCCAAAGCCGGTTTGTCCGACAAGGTGACAATCCGGCTGGTGGATTATCGTGATGTGACCGGACAGTTCGACCGCATTGCCTCGATCGAGATGTTCGAAGCCGTCGGCGAAGCCTATTGGCCGGTCTATTTTGACAAGGTCCACAGCCTGCTTAAACCGGGCGGACAGGCTGGACTTCAGATCATCACGATTGATGATGCGCTGTTTGAGACCTATCGCAAGCGTTCGGACTTCATCCAGAAATACATCTTCCCGGGTGGTATGCTGCCTTCCCCGTCAAAGCTGGAGGCCGTGACCCGCAAATCCGGTCTCGACATCACCGGCCAGCACACTTTTGGACTGCATTACGCCGAGACATTGAAGATTTGGGCTGAACAGTTCAGCAGGGCGTGGGCCGACGGTCGGATCACCGGTTTTGATGAATCCTTCCGTCGCCTCTGGTTGTTTTACCTGGCTTATTGCGAGGCAGGGTTCCGGACCAAGCGGACGGATGTGGTCCAGCTCGGCCTGAAACGCGCTTAGGCGGCGTTACGGCCGCCCGTGCCAAAAGCCTCTGCCTCGGCTTTTTGCAGGGCTTCAAAGAAGTTGGCGACTTCCCGTGACAGGGTATCCGACAACGTTGTTAGGCTGTCAGACTGTTTCAGCACATCAACGGAGGTCTTATCCGTGCGGGCAATGCTATCGCTGACGTGGGCAATGTTGGTGGCGACCTTGCCGGAACCGACGGACGCTAGGTTGATGTTGTTGGCAATTTCCTGAGTCGCGGCGCTCTGCTCTTCGACGGCGGCAGCAACCATGGTGGTCATGTTTTCGACTTCCACGGTCGACTCGGCCATTTTCTCAATCGACTGAACCGTAGACTGTGTTGCAGCCTGGATTTCAGCGATCTGGCGGCTGATGTCTTCGGTGGCCTTGGCGGTCTGTCCGGCCAATTGCTT
This sequence comes from Asticcacaulis sp., assembly GCA_046289215.1. Taxonomy (GTDB): domain Bacteria; phylum Pseudomonadota; class Alphaproteobacteria; order Caulobacterales; family Caulobacteraceae; genus Asticcacaulis. The sequence goes on from JBKBWB010000048.1 coordinate 4,139, forward strand.
GACCTCGCTGGCCACCACGGCAAAGCCCTTGCCAGCATCACCCGCACGGGCGGATTCGATAGTGGCATTCAGCGCCAGAAGGTTGGTCTGAGCGGCAATTTCCTGGATCAGGGCCACGACCGCGCCAATCTTGTTGGCGGTTTGAGCCAGCATCTCCGTTTGTTCGCGAGATTGCTGGGCGATCTGATTGGACTGGCGCACCACCAATGCGGCGGCATTGACCTGACCGGCAATCTCTTGGATCGACTTGGTGAGTTCTTCGGTCGCGGCGGCCACTGACTGCATGTTGTTGGTGGTGTCGTCCGAGATGTGGGCCACGCTGCGAGCTTCTTCGGCGGCGGTATCCGCGAGGGATTTCAGCTGGCGAGCCGCCGATTCAAGCCCCTTGCCGCCCTGGCTGATGTCGCCCATCACCGTGTTCATGACGGTCTGGAAGCGGCTGACAGCCTCATTGACCCGCTGGCTATGCAACTCGCGCGCCCGCTGCAGGGCAGTTTGATAGACATCCAGGGCGCAATCCATGTCGAACAGCACGGCCTTGTTGATGGCAGTAATGAATCGGGCAGCGGTTTTCGGACGATAGGGAAGGCGCTTGAGCACGGATTTCGTCAGCTCGTTCAGGACAAACTGATATCCGCCAATATACCAGCTCGGCTCCAAATCGATTTTATGGTGGACCGTGCCAATGGTCGAAATGCTTTGCATATAAGTGTCGTCAAAGCGCCCCGAAAATAATTCTTTCCAATGCTTGGCCTGAAGACTTTCCAGGCTGGATTGCTTGCTGCCGATCTTAGCTGCCAGCACAGGCTCTTTTTTGATGTGATTATAAAAACCCGCGAGAATGGCGCTTAAGTCAGGCGAGACAAGTGTCCAAGCCTCATTCAGGTCCTTACGGGTCTGCGCGTCAATATTGGCGAAACGGATCCGATCAGGCAACGGAATATCGGTCATGGAATGAGTCCTTAGCGTTGATTGGACTCAGATTGCCGCGCTATGGTTAAGCATAAGTTATGAGTAATGTTTCCCACATTGAGAGTATAGTCCCAACTGCAAATACTCGCGTTCAGTTATCGGCGGTTTTCTGAGGACTTGTTGACCATAGCCGCGTTGTTATCGTTTGCAGCCCGTACTGGGACAACTAATGTGCCTTCTTCAGGCGGAAGGCCCGCGTGAACAAGCTTCCAGGTAAACAGGTTTGAACGCTTGAAAGTTAAGATGGTCTCGCCCTCGGGGCCTGTCACAGCCAGGCGGCAACGGTCCGGACTCCAGTAGCGCAGGGCGGGCAGGGGGCCATGGGCACCGGTGTCGGGCCGGAATGAGGTCTTGGAGGAGGCACGCCCCTGGCCCCAGGTCAAAGCAAGCAAGCCGTTGGGTGTGAGGTAAGGCTCAACATTGATTTCCGGCTTGGGGGCTGTGACCGGCTCAATCGCCCGCTTGAGCGCCCCAAACGGATCCTTCATCAGGCTGGGCGGCGGGGCTTGCGGGGGAGTATGCGGCGTCATCTGGGATTTCAGGCTGTCGCGCAGATCATCAAATGCCACCAGTTCCGACAGGCTTTTCACATCTTGGGCAACCGCAGCTGACCGCAAGCCGTAAAAGGCCCAGATCGGTGAAATCAGAAACCCAACCATGGCGCCGACCAGCAAGGCCAGCAGAACCCCCAGAACCAAACGAACCATTTTATCCCCCTGAAACGGTGCGTATCTTTGGTTAACCGTACCTTAAGCCTGCCCCCCCGGCAAGATGAAGCCGCCCAGCCATGACCGGGCGGCTTCCTGACGCGTGATTATCGGAGTTCGCCTTAGGCGGCCCGAACGTCGTCTATGAACTTCTGGACGTGGTATTTCAGCTTTTCCGACTGGGTTGACAGCTCCTGGGCCCCGGAGCGGAGCTGGGCAGCGGCACTGCCAGTGCTCTGCGCCATGTCGGTGACCTGACTCAGGCCTTGGCTCAGGCTTTGGGTGCTCTCGGAAGCCGCGGCGATATTGGCTGCAATCTCGCGCGTGGCAGCGTCCTGATCTAGCAGGGATTCGGATACTGACTGAGACAGTGTTTTGAGTTGAGAGACCGATTGCGTGATGCGGTGTATAGCGTCAGCGGCTTCCTGGGACACTGACTGAATTGCATTGATCTGATTATGAATTTCGTGGGTAGCTCCACCGGTTTGCGAAGCAAGGGCCTTTACTTCGCTCGCCACAACCGCAAATCCTTTGCCGCTTTCACCGGCCCGAGCCGCCTCGATCGTCGCGTTAAGAGCCAGCAGATTTGTCTGGCTGGCCACGTCCGCAATCAGCTGGACAATCTCCGCTATCTTGTCAGTCGCCGAGACCAGATCTGTCACGGTCTTGTCAGTCGAGCCAGCCTCTGCGTGCGCCTTGATCGCAGCGTTTTGAGAGGCCCCGGCCTGGGCGCTGACTTCGCGGATCGAGGCCAGCATTTCTTCGGTTGCGGCGGCAATGGTCGATACCGCTGTCGCGGTTTCCTCTGACGATGCGGCGACAAGGGCGGCGCGCTCTGCTCCGGATGCGGCGGTTGTCGCCAGTTCAGCGGCCGTGGCTTCGAATTCGGTGGCGGTAGCTGCCACGCCCTTCACGATATCGGTGGTGTTTTGCTCAAAATGGCAGATCAAGGCATTGAGAGCCTTGGCTCTGGCCAATTTAGCTTCCGTTTCGGCCCGTTCAATCTCGGCCAAGCGCATGCGCTCTTTCGCATTGTCGCGAAAAACGACCAGGGCTTCAGTCATGGCCCCGATTTCATCCTGCCCTCGGGTTTTTGTAACGTCGATATCTATTTGGCCATGGGCAAGGCGGTCCATTTGTGTGGTCAAGTAATCGATAGGATAAGAGACCTTTTTACGGATGATCCAAGCCGCAACGCCCAGGTTGATCGCCGTAAGGATGGCTAAGGCCGTCATGACAGCAGCTGAGAGTGATTTGGCCTTTTCAGCGGAAGCATATTCTTCTTTCGCAACCCGTGTTTGCAGGGCCGATATTTCCGCGAGTGTTGTGGTAAGTGGGTCGATGGCGGGATACAATTCATTGCGTACAAATTGGTCGAGCTTAAGTCTGTCGTTTGACTGGAAAATGCTGTTCAGGGTGTTGACGCTTTTATCAGCTTTTACCATTTGTTTTCTGGCTGTATCGACTAGGGCAGCCTCTTCTTTAGTCAGGTACGTGCTTGTGTAAAGCGCCCAAGTCTCAGCAATTTTGATCTTGGCTTGATCAACCAGGTTTTGGGCCTCGGAATAACTTACCGTGTCGTGATTGGCTTTGTGGCTCGCATCGACAATATTTACAGCATACAAGTCAGAGATGGTCTTGATCTGCTCGGCGGGGACAACTCTATCCGCCACAATCGTCTGAAGTTTTTTATCTGTGATATTGAAGGCAACCAAGGCTGCGACAAAAATGGCTGTCGTGGCAACGAACTGGGCTGCCAGGATCAAAGTCATCAGTCTACGGATTTTCATGTTTCAGCCCACGTGCCTCGACTAGAATATCAACGGTATTGATGATTTTTTAAATTTAAGTTAAAAATCAAGTTTATGATCTATGGATTTTAGATTTAATAGATATATCATGTAAGAACTATTTAAATATTAAGTATATTTAGAATTATTGAGAAGTTGAAAAGGATTTCAGGTCGCCATAAAATATTCCATGAAATTTATATATCGATGTTATATTTTTTCACCTGAATTGCTATAATTTGATTTCATGGAAACATTGCAAATGTTCATGTGGTTGATAATTTATTCTGAAGGGACATGTATCATTTGTTGGGCGCGTAGATGGCCGCCCCGCTTAAGCTATGCGGCCACCTAATGCTCTGGAATTCGGAGTTCGCCTTAGGCGGCTCGAACGTCGTCGATGAACTTCTGGACGTGGTATTTCAGTCTTTCCGACTGGGTTGACAGCTCCTGGGCCCCGGAGCGGAGCTGGGCAGCAGCGGCGCCCGTAACCTGGGACATGTTGGTCACTTCCGTCAGGTTGCTGCTGAGGCACTGGGTGCTTTCTGCCGCCGCAGCGATGTTGGCGGCGATTTCGTGTGTAGCCGAGTCCTGATCACGTAGGGAATCTGCCACCGATTGCGACAAGGTTTTGAGCTTACCGATCGCGCTCGTTATCCGCTTGAGCGCATCAGCGGCATCTTTTGATACGTCCTGGATGGCTGAGATCTGTTTGTGGATCTCATCGGTGGCACTGCCAGTCTGAGAGGCGAGGGCCTTGACTTCGCTAGCGACTACGGCAAAGCCCTTGCCTGCCTCTCCGGCGCGGGCCGCTTCGATGGTGGCATTGAGCGCCAGCAGGTTGGTCTGACTGGCCACATGGGCAATCAATTGGACAATCTCGGCAATCTTGCTTGTCGCCTGTACCAGTTCGGCCACCGTGGTGTCCGTGGCATTGGCCTCGCCATCGACCTCCTCGGCCGCATGCTGCGAGATCCCGGCCTGATGCGTGACTTCACGGATCGAGGTCAACATCTCCTCTGATGCCGCCGCAATGGTGGCCACAGCCGTTGCCGTTTCCTCGGATGCCGCCGCGACGCCAGCGGCCCGTTCCGCGCCCGAGCTGGCCGTAATCGCCAGCTCTCCGGCGGTGGCTTCGAATTCCGTCGCCGTCGCTGCCACCCCCTTTACGATCTCGCTGGTCTCATTCTCGAAGCTGGCGATCAGTTGGTCGAGCAGGTTGGCCCGGCGCATCTTGCGTTCATTCTCCTGACGCTCCAGCTCAGCCAGGCGTTCGCGTTCCAGAGCATTGTCGCGGAACACTACAAAGGCCCGTGTCATGGATCCGATTTCATCCTTGCCAGCCGTGGTGGTCACATCGACATCCGTTTCACCCGAGGCGAGGCGGCTCATCTGGTGGGTCAGATAGTTGATGCGATAGCAGACTTTGCGGGTGATCAGCCGGGCGGCAACAATCATATTGCCCACCGCTATCAACGCCATGATCCCCATCAGAGTGAGAGAGTTGACCTTGGCCTTTTGGGCTTCGGCATATTCTTCCTTGGCGACACGGGTCTGAAGCACCGAGAGCTCAGACAAGGTCGCCGTCAGCGGGTCAAAGGCGGGATAGAGCGTTGTGTAAACGTAGTTGTCCAATGCCGCCTTGTCCTTACTCCGCATGATCTGGAGCAGGGACTCAACACTGGCATCGACACTGGCTTTTTGGGCCTTGGCCCGGTCGACCAGAGCGGCTTCATCTGCCACGAGGTAAGTGCTCGTATAGGCGGTCCACTCCTTGTCTATACCGGCCTTGGCCTGTTCAACCAAGGTTTGGCCCGCAGTGAAATCGAGGCTACCGCCGTGGGTTTTCTGGCTCGCGTCGACAATATTCACGGCATAAAAGTCAGATATTTTCTTGAGTTGTTCGGCAGCGATCACCCGGTCGTTGATGATCGTCTGGAGCTTTTGGTCTGATATTCTCAACGCTACAAAGCCGCTGATGATGATGATGACGGTAATTGCAAACGTAGCGGCCATGCAGGCAATCAAGCTGGCGCGGATTGACAGTGTCATGGAATTGAACCTGAAGTTTAACCTGCGGCAACTTTTGGGTGGTGTTGGTTAATGAAACCTTTCGCATAGGTAGTGATCTTGTTTGAGAATAAATTCATAAGGTTGTAAAATTGTATTGCATGGCCTTTGTGGTGGGTATTAGAGTCAATCAGGGGTGTCTTGCGTGTACAGCGCAAAGTTGTTTCAAAACTGACTCTTGGTCACTGGTGTCGCATTTTTTTTCGATTAATACTTATGGCGCATTAATTTGCCTGCCACGCGCGGACTAAGCCTCAAGCTTTGCTTTAAGTTGACATGCGATGATTGTGAGATCGTTTTCAACTTAACCGGGATGTCGATGGGTAAAAAAAATACCCCCCGGCGACTAACCGAGGGGTATCGATTTAAAACGCAACGCGGCGCGATCAGGCGGCCATGGCGGCGGTCAGGTTCTCGGCGATCTTGTCGAGGAAGCCTTCGGTGGTCAGCCAACCTTGCTGATCACCGACCAGCAGTGCCAGATCCTTGGTCATGAAACCGGCTTCCACGGTTTCGACG
>JBKBWB010000049.1:0-10184 GCA_046289215.1 Asticcacaulis sp.
GATCACAGCCGCGCGAGCCTGCCCCCTCCTCTGGCACACGCTTTTGTGCCCGATACGCCGGACGCCACCTATCAGGCCGGGGTCGCCCGGCTTGTGGCGCATATCGGCGACGGCGACGTGTTTCAGGCCAATCTGACCCGCGGCTGGACCGGCACCCTGCCTGCCGGAACCGATCTGCTTGGCCTTGCCCGGCACCTGTATGCAGCATCCCCGGCCCCCTACAGCGCCGTCTGGTCCGTTGGCGACCACACCTTGATCTGTAACAGTCCGGAGCGGTTTTTGAGCGTCAGCCCCTCGGGCGTCGTCAGCACCTGCCCGATCAAGGGCACGCGGCCCCGCCATGCTGATCCCGCCCAAGACGCCGCCCACGTGGCGGATCTGCCGCAAGATCCCAAGGAGCGGGCGGAAAACCTGATGATCGTCGATCTGATGCGCAATGACCTGGGCCGGGTCTGTGCCCCCGGCTCGGTTCGGGTGACACGCCTGTTCGAGGTCGAGACCTTTGCTAATGTCCATCATCTGGTGTCCGAGGTTCAAGGTCAGCTTGTGGACAACAAGACTGCGCGCGATCTTTTACTCGACAGCTTCCCCCCTGGCTCGATCACCGGCGCACCCAAGGTGCGGGCCATGCAGCTTCTAAACACCCTTGAGCCGCCGCGCGGCCCCTATTGCGGCAGCCTGTTCTGGATCGGCGATGACGGGGCGATGGATTCAAGCGTGCTGATCCGCACCTTGGCCCTGACCCGCACCGAAGCGGGCTTCGCCTTCCGCGCGGCCGCGGGCGCCGGGATTGTCGCCGACAGTCGCCCCGAAGCCGAATGCGCCGAGACCCATACCAAGATCAGCCGCATCCGGGCGGCGTTGATCCTCGCTGAGGACCAACCATGAGCCATCAGTTCAGCCCCATACCACCCGATGATCGTGGGGCCTGTCTGGGGGACGGGCTGTTTGAGACTTTGCTGGTCTCCGAGGGGCGACTTATTGCTGAGGCCGCGCACTGGGCGAGACTGGTCGAAGGGGCACGGATCTTAGGCCTGCCCGAACCGGATCCGATCGACCTACATACCGCTTGCGCCCCTCACCTTCCGCCGACGGGACGCCATGCCCTGCGGCTCAGCTATTCAGCCGGATCCGGCGGTCGCGGCCTAGCACGGCCTGATCCCATTAGGCCCCGGATCTGGGTCACGGTGGCCCCCGCCCCGCCCTGGCATAGTCCCGCATGGGTGGTGATGGCCCGCACGGTCCGCCGCAATGACCAAAGCCCACTCAGCCGCACCAAAAGCCTGAACTATGGCGACAACCTGCTGGCCCGGCGCGAGGCCGAAGCCGTTGGGGCGGACGAAGCGCTGATGCTGAATACACGGGGCCATCTGGCCTGCGGCAGCGTCAGCACCCTTTACTGGCTGGCGGGAGAAACCCTTTTTACACCGGCCCTGACCTGTGGGGCCTTGGCGGGCGTGTACCGCGCCTTCGTGCTCCGAGCAGCCATAGACCTGGGCCTTAGCGTCCGCGAAGTGTCAGAACGTCCTGATGCGCTGGATCAGGCCGAAGCTCTGATGCTCAGCAACAGCCTGACGGGCCTTCGCCCCGTTGTTCGCTATGAAGACCGCGATGTGCCGGCTAACAACGCCCTTGACGCCCTGCAAACCCAGGCGGCCCTTATTTACGGGTGACTTCGGAGGCGTTACGCGGACGGATCATCGCATTGGACGTCATAGTTACCTTGCTTTTGAACAACTCTCCGACAGGAGACTTATAGTCAAAGCTGGTTTCAGTGTAGATGACACTTTCACCGGATTTCAAAAAATCTGCTGATATTTCTTTTGTGATTGTACTGCCGACCGTGCGCGCCGTGGTGTTATGTCCTGAGCTCCAGACGACTTTCATGACACCCTTGTCGTCTTCTTTGATACTGCTGACGACGGCTCTGAAATCAGCCCCCTGCCCATGGGGATAGAGCAGCGCCGGACCGATCTTAAAGATATTGGTCATGTCGGTATTGGTCAGGCTGTCTTTTTGGGCCGTCACATCAGCAATCGCCGAAGCCGTATGGGTCGCGCGCTTTTTCATCATCATAGCGCCGCCTGTCTCTGCCAACATCAGATAGGCCGCAATCAGCACCGGGGCGATGAACGCAAATTCTATAGCAGCCCCCCCGGCGCAGTCCCCCAGCCCGCGCCTGAAGAGATCGGATATTGCCTTTGCCACGGCTCGCATCAGAACTGCTCGTTCTTGAAGGTGGTCTTGGCCGACAACACGGATTTGCCGCTATCCAGAGTATGGAAGACCGGCTTCATCATCGGAAACAAGAGCGTCCACTGCATATAGGCCCGGACCATCTGAATTTCCCCACCATTCCCAATTTTTGACTGGATCTGGGAGTTATCAAAATTACCATTTGAGATCGGGTCTGCTGTGGGAATATTTGAATAATCACTCAAAACCCGAACATCGACCACCAGGCTGTTGACGCAGTCAGTCGAGAAAAAGGTCATTCCCTTGCAAATCTCTGCCTTGATCTTTTCTGGGGTTGCCGTGGCCGTCGGAAATTGCCCAGTTCGCACGAGCCGTGAAAAACGGTCGGTCGCCCCTTCGAGGGTAATGCCTGCGAGGACAATCAGCGCCAATTCCATCACGCCGAATAACAGGAACAAGAAAGGCGCGACCACGAGCGCAAACTCTACGGCACCGGCCCCACTTTCATTTCTGAACCCGCGTAACAACGCATCCAGGCCAAGGCGTCTCACGCCTTTCGTCTGCAAGCGGTTCAGGTCATTGGACAAGCGTCGGATCATGACCAGAGCTTAAACGAAAAGGCTCAACAGGCCCTTAAACGATAGGATTAATAGGCTAAGAGATGAGGTCCGCCCTAGGGCATGGTCGGGGCTTGTGGCGGGGGGGGCGTCAAGGCACCGGAACCTGAAGTGCCGGACGACTGTGAATCCAAAGGCGTGATTGGCGTGCAGCCGCCGCCACATTGCATGTCCGTGCGGTTTCGACCGCGATAGACCGTAACCACCCCGGCACTTCTAGCCGGGCTGACAGCGACCATACCTTCCCAGACTGCACGGCCATTGGCATCTAGCACGCTGATTGTCGTGCTGCCCAGGCCACGTCCCATGACATAGACCGTCCGTGCATCAACGACCGTCACATCCGCTATCGCCGGATTGCCAACAATAACCGAAGCCGCGGCCCCCCGCAGGGCCAAACGGGCTGAATGATTGACTTCAACTGAAACCGCGGGGCGAGCCGCCGCAGCGCCTGAGTCCGCGAATGCGCCAACGGCAAGGCTCATTGCGACAATCGCCAGGCCAAACCCACGTCCGGCTCCCCTTACAATCATCATACATCCCGGAGAAACCCGGCCGAACGCGCCTTGAAATAGACCTGAGACCATGGTCGTCGCCCTTATATAGAGAGTGAACCCATCTTCTGCAGGAACGGTTTCAAAAGTCTGAACATCTCTTAACCTTCTTTTTCTCCACGATATCGAAAACGCGGGCTTTAGTATTGAGATATTTATTTCAGATACAATCGACACTTAAAAGGATAATTTAAATTAACCATAATGGATTTTAACCAATAACAAATATTAACTATAGAAAAATATCTGAATACTTGGCTTATTTACTTCGCATTAACCTGATAGGCCCATAGTCCTCTCGTGTTCGGGAGCTATTGGCACAGTCGCCTCGCCCCGAGAGCGTAAGTGTCAAAGTCCACATCGGGAGAATTCAATGACCAAGTTTGTATCGCGCTTCATGAACGACGAGTCGGGCGCCACGGCTATCGAGTATGGCCTGATCGCCGCCGTCATCGTTGGCGCCGTCAGCAGCATCGGCACCAACCTGAAGACCAAGTTCACCTCGGTTTCGACCGCTGTGGCCACCGCCCCGGCCAGCTAATCTGCTTGCTGAGAGCCGGGTCAACCGGCTCGTCATCCCTGAGTAAGCGTAATGACCCAATCTGCCTGGGAGTAGAGTATGAATACGTTTGTTTCGCGTTTTATGAATGACGAGTCCGGGGCCACGGCCATCGAGTACGGCCTGATCGCCGCCCTGATTGCCGCCGTTATCGTCGGTGCTGTCAGCTCGATCGGCACAAACTTGAAGACCAAGTTCGAGTCGGTCTCGACAGCGGTTGCCACCGCTCCAGCCAGCTAATCGGTAAAGCGTAAAGAAAAGGCCGGGAGCCCGATCAGGCCTCCCGGCCTTTTCACTTTCAATAGTCACAACAGACAGGAAGGCCGTCGTGAAATCTTTTTTCCAAGACGAAAAGGGCGCCACGGCCGTCGAATATGCCCTGGTCTTAGCTGGCATAATCCTGGTGATTATTGGCGTAATGTCGAGCCTCAGTTCTGAGCTCTACGGGCTTTGGGAAAAAAACGCGCTTCTTAAGTAAAATCTTGAGAGTTTCCGGTTTTAATTCCTCACAAGGCCGGATGCTCCGGTTGCTGTAATCGTGAGACCACCATGGACGCCGCGCTGTCCCCCGCCCTGTTGAGTTGCAGCCTGTTTCCGTCCCTCTTGATCGGGGCCGCAGCCAGTGATGTGGGGAGCATGAAGATCCCCAATCTTCTTTGTGGGCTGCTAGCCATCCTTTTCGTTCCAGTCGCCCTGCTGAGCGGCATGCCCTTGGCCGAGATTGGCCTGCACCTGGCCGTTGGCATTGCGGCTTTGCTAGTCGGCATGGTTCTCTTTGCCTTCGGAGGCTTCGGGGGCGGTGACGCCAAACTGATTGCCGCAGCCGCAGTGTGGCTCGGGCCGAACGCAGTTTTGCCATTTATTGCCTATACGGCCTTGGCAGGGGGCGGCTTGACCCTGATCGTGTTGGCCTTGAGGTCCTATGCCAAGCCCTTTTTCGCCAGCCCCCCGCGATGGCTGGAAAACCTTATGGCGCCAAATGGATCGGTTCCCTACGGTGTGGCCATCGCCTTTGGCGGAATTGCAGCCTTTCCGTTGAGCCGCCTGGCCTTGCTAACCGGTTTCATTTTCTAAGGAAAGTTTAACGCGTCTTAGGGAGGCGTTAACTATCTACGGACGATCTTGCGCCCGATGGGGAATCCCTGTGCCGGGTGGGTGTATGCGCGTTTTAGGACCGCTCCCAGTCCGGCATGCAGGATCATATTCCCGCCAGAGAACAGGGACGGGGCATGAAGCCGGCTCAGATCGCCATTTTGGTTTCCGCAGGGGCAGCGGCTGTCTTGCTGGCTCTGCTGGTGAACAACATGATGTCACCCAAGCCTGCTCCGGCGGCGGCCGCCAAGGTTGAAGCCGCGCCCGTCACGGCCCGTGTCCTGATGACCGCCATGGCCTTGCCCGTAGGCACCCGACTGACAAAAGATCATCTGGTTTGGAAAGACATGCCGATCAAGGATATCGGCCCCGACTATGTCACGGAAAAGCCGGTGACCGTGAAAAGTTCTGAGGTGATCGACGAGGCCAGGCCACTGGATGAAACGACCAGTGCTGCGGCTCAGGCCACAACCGACCTTCTGGGAATAACTGGGACAGTTGATGAGTTCATCGGCGCTACGGTGCGCGAACCCTTCAAGGCCGGAGAAGCGCTGGTTGCCGCAAAGATCGTACGCGTCAATGAAGGGGGCTACCTTGCCGCCGTCTTGAGCCCGGGCATGCGGGCCATGGCCGTAGGGGTCAATGTCGAAAACGGTGCCGGCGGCTTTATCCTTCCTGGCGACACCGTCGACATCCTCGTCACCCGTGACTGGGGCCAGAATCGCAGGACAGTTGAAACGGCACTGCGCAACATTCGCGTACTCGCCGTCGACCAAAGCGTCCAGCCGACGCCGGAGCAAACCGCAGTTGTCGGTGCTACGGCGACTTTTGAAGTTAGCCCTCAAGATGCCGAAGCCTTGTCCCTGGCCCGTAGCCAAGGGACTCTGAGCCTCGTTCTGCGTTCCTATGCGGATCGGGATCAACCCAGCGGTCGCGTCGCCACCCAGCGCGAAGCCCAGACGGTTCGCATTTTCCGTAACGGACAGCCCTCGGAGGTCACCGTAAACCGATGAGATCGCCGCCTTCATTTTCAAATTTGTTGATGTTGCATAAGGGTTTGTCCCGCACAGGCCGTATGGCTTTGGGCGGATTGCTTTTAAGCGCCTGCATGTTGGCCGCGCCGCAAGCGGGCATGGCCCAAACAACACTCAAGGTCGACCTTGGCCACTCGGCTGGTACCAGCCGAAATCTGAATTTGCCTAAAGGGCGCGCGGCAATGATCGAGTTGCCGGTCGATGCCCGGGATGTGATTCTGGCCAACCCGGATGTCGCCGAAGCCATTTTGCGCACTCCGCGCCAGATCTTTATCATGGGACTTAAACCCGGTCTGACGGACGCCGTGTTTCTGGATGGTTCCGGCCGTCAGATTCTGAACCTGACCGTGCGGGTCGATGCCCCAACGCATCAGATCACCGACACTTTACGTCGCCTTATGCCGGACAGCCGGATTGAAGTTGAAGCACTCAATGACAGCTTGATCCTGTCTGGCGTGGCGGCTACGCCGCTTCAGGCCCAGCAGGCTGCCGATCTGGCGCGTCGCTTTGTCGATAGCCCGGAAAAGGTCGTCAATATGATGGCCATTGCCGGTCGCGATCAGGTCACGCTCAAGGTTCGGGTTGTTGAAGTCCAGCGCACGGCGATCAAGCAGCTCGGCTTTAACACCCAGGCAATCTACAATCAGGTTGGTGAACCCCAGTATTCACTCGGCTATTCCCCAACCTTTGGGGTCAATGGCAAATATCTGGGCGGTACTGGCATTGGCATGGATCACGACACGACCAAGCAGCCGTATGTAAAGGTCATCGATCCCGTCACCGGCAAGGCCACGGACGCTGTACTGCGGGCTAAGGGCAACCCTCTGGCCGGCGCCCTTGATACGGTCGGCAGTGACGGCCTGAACAAGATGCGGGCCATGATCCAGGCCTTTGAGCGGGCCGGTCTGGTCCGGACCTTGGCTGAGCCCGTTCTGACCGCGGTGAGTGGCGAGTCGTCCAAATTCCTGGCTGGAGGCGAGTTCCCGATCCCGGTGGCCCAGGATGCCGAGGGGCGGATTACCGTCGAGTACAAACCTTTTGGCGTGGGCCTGGGCTTCACACCGGTCGTGCTCTCTGAGGGGCGCATTTCGCTTAAAATCAGCTCCGAAGTGTCGGAAATCACCAACGTCGGGGCCTTTAACCTGACGTCGAACCTGACTCTTCCGGCCCTGAATGTGCGCCGCACGGAAACCACTGTCGAAATGCCGAGCGGCAGTTCGCTGATGATCTCTGGCCTGACCCAGAGCAAGATGAAACAGACCATCGATGCCCTGCCCGGCCTGACGACCCTGCCGGTCCTGGGCACCCTGTTCCGGTCCCGCGACTTCCTCAATGAGGAAACCGAAATGGTCGTGATCGTCACCCCCTATCTGGTCAGCGCCACCAGCCCGGATCGTCTTCAGACTCCGGCCGATGGCCTGATTGCCGCCACCGACACAGAAACCGTGCTGCTTGGCAAACTGAACAAGGTTGTGCGCCAGAACCCGGCCGCCAGTCCGATCCCCAGCAGCACTCCGCCCTTCCAAGGGCCGGTAGGTTACGTCATCGAATAGGATCCCGGCCATGTTTCGCCCTCTTAGCCTTTTGATCCTGAGCAGCATTTCAGTCCTTGGCCTCAGCGGCTGTGGTGGGAACACGACCCTTGGCGGACCCGTTCAGAATACCGCCGCCATCACCCCGGGTAGCCAGCACACGCTCAGGGCCCTGGAAACATCCGAAGCTGTGCCTTTTGCCGCCCACGCCAATGGACTGTCCGCCAACCAGAAGACAGTCTTGCGCCAGTACGTTCTGCGCGCTGAAGAGGATCCAAGCGCTACACTTGAAGTGGCGATCCCCGCTGGAGATGGAAATGCTGCGGCGGTTAAGGCCGGCTACGCCATGCAAGCACATTTGCTCAGCCAAGGCCTGTCGGCTCACAGGATCCGGATGATCACCGGTGGGACCAACCCCGCGCATGTCCTTTTGACCTACCGACGGGTTCACGCCGAAGTGCCGCGCTGCGGACAAGTGTTTGAGAACTTGTCGAGCACCGCCACCAATGCGGCCCCGGCGAACTTCGGCTGTGCGGTGAATGCCAATCTGGCGGCCCAGATCGCCGACCCGCGCGATATTCAAGGGCCGGCGCCCTTCTCGCCGGCCGATGCGGCACGGCGAGAAACCGTGCTGGACAAGTACCGCAAGGGCCAGATCACGGCATCGGAAACCGATGCCAAGTCTAGCGGTGTCGTTTCAAAGGCGGTGCAGTAAATGAGCGGCAAAACTCAGAACCGAGACCCATTTGACGACGATTTCGATCTGGAAGATCGTTTTGGCCTCCAAGAAACAGACTCTGCCGAGTTGGACCTGAGCGGGGATTTCAGGCTTGCCGAAGAGGCTTTGTCAGTTCCGTTTGATGATACGGATGACTCTGACACTGTGGTTGAGGCACAAAGCGCACCGACTCGCGCCCCATCCGCATCAACTGCGGCAGGGATCAGCATGGATGCTTTACCGGATAATTCAGATGGATCCGGCATTACCATACCGCGTATCAGCATCCATCTGTTCACCTTGCGTGAAGATACTCAGGTCGTGGCCCAGCGCGTCGCTTCTGACCGCCGCTTGTCACGCGCGGAAGTTCTTTGCCGCGAGGGCGGCCTTTCGGCTGCCATAGAGAGTTATCAGGACGAGCCCACCCCTTCGCTAATCATCGTTGAAACCGATGCGCCGCAAGCTTCTATTCTGGCGCAAATGGATGCCCTGTCCGAAGTATGCGACGCCGGAACGCGGGTCATTGTCCTCAGCGCGCTGAACGACATTCGGCTTTACCGGGAACTGATGGGGCGTGGGGTCAGCGAATATCTGGTAACCCCCGTTCAACCAGTCCAACTGATCCGCACCATTGGCTCACTCTATGCGGATCCCGCCAGCCCCTTTGTTGGACGCACCCTGGCTTTTGTGGGCGCGCGAGGCGGATCCGGCTCTTCAACGCTCGCCCATAATCTTTCACACATGATCAGCCAGTCGATGCAGGCCAATACGGTCCTGGTGGATTGTGATCTGCCCTTTGGTACGGCGGGCCTCGATTTCAACCAAGATCCGGCCCAAGGCTTGGCCGACGCCTTGCGCACACCGGATCGTCTTGATCCAGTCCTGCTCGACCGGATGCTGGCACGGTGTTCAGAGCGGTTATCCCTGTTCGCGGCTCCGGCGGTGCTGGACCAGGACTTCGACATTGACGCCACTGTTTTTGAGGACGTCAGCCAGAAAATTCGTAAGCTTGCGCCCTATGTGGTGATGGATCTACCGCACCAGTGGAGCGCTTGGGTTCGTCGACAACTCCTGACGGCTGATGATGTGGTTATCGTTGCCGTTCCGGATCTGGCCAGCCTGCGCAACACCAAAAACATGGTCGATCTGATCCGGGCTGCTCGGCCCAATGATGCGCCGCCGCGCCTGATCCTGAATCAGGTCGGCGTGCCAGGACGCCCGGAAATCCCCGCCAAGGACTTTGCGGCTGCTGTTGGGATCGCGCCCTCTGTCGAGGTCCCATTTGATGCGAAACTATTTGGCGATGCCGCAAACAATGGTCAGATGCTGGTTGAGATCGGAGCAAAAACCAAAGCGGTCGAGGCTCTTGAAGCCATGACCCGTCTCATGACCGGGCGCGAAGTTGTCCAGCCCAAGCCGACATCATTCCTTTCGCGACTGTTGAAGAGGTAAGCCCGGGTGTTCGGCAAGCGGCAAAATCCGTCCTCTGCTGCGGCAAGCGCATCCGCCGCGCCTTTGGCTGCGCGCAAGGCGCCCCCCCCTGCCGCTCCGGGTGCTGAAATTTCTACACGCCCCCAGCATCTGGATGCAAACGCCTCGCCCACGCCCCTTTCATCCAAGGCCGCCCCCCCCCTCAGTGATCTGCCTCAGATTCAGGATTTAAATCCGACCCCAACAAAGGGCGACGGCGAACGACCGCGTATGACCGAGGCTTTGGCACAATTGACCAAGGCCCAGAACGCCGTCACGGAAATCGTAAAGGAACACAGCGACTATTACCACGCGACCAAGACGGCGATCTTTAATGCGCTGCTGAACACCATCGATCTGGCCCAGCTGGCGCAGCTTGACCACAAGAGCGCCTCTGAAGAAATCCGGGACA
>JBKBWB010000050.1:0-1821 GCA_046289215.1 Asticcacaulis sp.
TTTGCGCTCACGATTTACAGCCAGATGAACCCGCACATAGGCAATCAGACTGCCAAAAACGGCCAGGGCGGCAACGCATAACAGGGTCTGAAAAAACGCGGTTCCCCTGTGCCGGGGCGGAAACAAACTCCAGAACGCCAGCGAGGCAATCAGCCATCCCAAGGCTAGCCCGATCTGGGTACGGGTCTCTTCCAGTGCGGCATCCAGATCACTTTGAACCAGCATGCGCGCCGCGATCCAAACAAAACAATGCAGACCAAGGCTCACGACCACAGCGGTCAGAGCCCAAGGCAGGACTGGGTCACGTAGGTGGAGGCGAGAGTCAGGCATTAGCGGGTCGGGACAGGTTTCTCGCCACGATAATCATAAAAACCCCGACCAGACTTGCGGCCTAACCAGCCGGCTTCGACATATTTGACCAACAACGGGCACGGACGATACTTGGTATCCGCCAGGCCATCATGCAAGACGTTCATAATGGCTAAGACGGTATCGAGTCCGATGAAGTCAGCCAGTTCCAGCGGCCCCATGGGATGATTGGCTCCCAGCTTGAGCGCTGTGTCAATGGCCTCGACCGTCCCGACGCCTTCGTAAAGCGTATAGATCGCTTCATTGATCATCGGGATCAGGACGCGATTGACGATAAAGGCTGGAAAATCCTCAGCATTAGCGGTTGTCTTGTCGAGGGACTTGGCGAAGGCTACCGCGATCTCGTAGGTTTCAGCCCCGGTGGCAATGCCGCGGATGATTTCGACCAATTTCATAACCGGCACAGGGTTCATAAAGTGCAGGCCAATAAACTTTTCAGGACGGTCTGTTGCCGCCGCCAGTCGCGTAATTGAAATCGAGGATGTGTTGCTGGCCAGCAGGCAGTCGGGGCTAAGATGCGGTGTGACGGCTCTAAATATGGCTTTCTTGGTTTCTTCGTTTTCTGTGGCCGCCTCGATAATCAAATCCGCTTTCCCGAGATCTTCAAGCTGGATGACGGTGTGGATGCGGCCCAGAGCATCAGTGCGGGCGGCTTCAGATATCGTGCCCTTGCTGACCTGGCGGGTCATGTTTTTATCAATCACAGAACGGGCCGACTCAAGGCGACTCGAATCAACATCATTCAGCAAGACCGTATAGCCGGCTAAAGCACAAACATGACTAATGCCGGCTCCCATCTGGCCTGCACCGATGATCCCGACCGTCGTGATGTTAACCATGGTTGTTTACCCATCCCTGGAGCGCGGAGCCGTGCGAGCGGATCCGTCTACACCTGTGTTGCAGCGCAACAGAGTTGCGCGGATATGGGGTAAGTGCAAGGGAAAAGCGCGTGGCTTAGCTGGCTTGATAATGATCCGGATAAAGAAAATACCCCCTCTGACTGAGGGGGTATGGTCCGGATTTAATCAGAACACTTTGGGCCTTTAGAGAGAGATGCGGATACAAATCAGGCGCGAATTCGATTCAGGAATGACTGCACTTCTTGCCTTAAGCCTTGCGTCTGGTCATCGAGTTTATTTGCAAGACTCTTGACGGTTTTAGCGGAAATTCCAGTGTTTTCAGCAATGCTGTGAACTGCAGTAATGTTGCCAGTTAATTTTTCTGCACCTTGGGACACATGTTGAATATTTTTCGAAATGTCCTCGGTTGCGCTACTTTGCTGGCTTACAGTTTCAGCAATTGCGGTCGTGGCCGAATTGATTTGGTGGATGATGTCCGAGATATCTTTGAGCGCGTGAACCGAGTCGCTGGTTGCACCTTGTATTTCGGCGATCTGATGGCTGATATCTGCCGTTGCTTTGGCTGTCTGCTGGGCTAGCAATTTTACTTCGC
>JBKBWB010000050.1:1831-2470 GCA_046289215.1 Asticcacaulis sp.
TTCGCTGGCCACGACGGCAAACCCTTTGCCCGCTTCACCTGCGCGTGCCGACTCAATCGTCGCATTGAGCGCGAGCAGATTGGTTTGGCTGGCAATATTATTGATCAGGCTGACAATTTCGCCAATCTGATTAGCGGATTTAGCCAGGGCTTCGACCTTTTGTGACGTGGTCTCAGCCGCACTGACAGCGCGGTTGGCGACACCAAGTGAGTCGTTGACCTGACGATTGATTTCATGGATCGAACTCGACATTTCTTCGGTGGCAGCGGCCACCGCGCGAACCGTATCTGAAGTTGTTTCAGCTTCGCGATTGGCTTGTTCTGACTCTTTTA
The DNA here is from genome assembly GCA_046289215.1 of Asticcacaulis sp. Classification (GTDB taxonomy): domain Bacteria; phylum Pseudomonadota; class Alphaproteobacteria; order Caulobacterales; family Caulobacteraceae; genus Asticcacaulis. The sequence continues at coordinate 2,164 of JBKBWB010000050.1, forward strand.
CCGTCTTATTGGCGGCGCTTTGCATGTTTGTTGCGGCGCTCTGAAGTTCATTACTTGCGTTATTCAGATTTCCGACGAAGCCGCCGATAGACTGCTCAAAAGTTTGAGCAAGATCTTCGAGAATCCTGTGCCGTTCACGTATGCCGGCCTCAAGATAAATGCCTATCACGACGTCCATGTCGAGCATTGCGGCTTGTGTAACGGCGCGGACAAGATCAGCCTTTTGCTCAGGTTTTTTGAGCGAGTTGTCACTTTTATCGGCCGTGATGGCATGGGTCAGGCTCGCTAAAAGCCGGTTATATCCGCC
>JBKBWB010000050.1:2480-10048 GCA_046289215.1 Asticcacaulis sp.
AGGCCGAGGCGATGATGTGTTTCACCGACCTTGCGAGCCGCTTGAAAGTAAGTTTCGTCGAAATTGCCTTCCGTTAAAGTTTCCCAATGACGAATTTGCATCGCCTTGGCGTGCAACATCATTGCAGAGTTTGTAAAAAATTTCGCAGCATCCGGCGTATTTTTTACTGTGCCATAGAAATCATCTAAAATTGGATCAAGTTTATTTAATATAAATCGCTTGTGTTGGCGTAAAATATTGCCCGTTTGAGTAGTCATTCCGGCGAATGTGAGAGATTGGTCGAGTTTGAACGAGGTCATATCTAGCCTCCCTTTTCGGGTAGCTATGATATGTCACATCAAGTTAAAAAATAAAAAATAAAGCGACCCTTTCGAGTCGCTTTTACAGTAAAGCTTGTGTTTAAGGCCTCGTTTTAGTTAAGAGCATTCATCAACGCAGGTATTGCGGTTTTATAGTCCGCGACCAAACCGTAATCAGCGACCTGGAAGATCGGAGCTTCGGCATCCTTGTTGATCGCTACAATCACCTTGGAGTCTTTCATGCCGGCGAGATGCTGAATGGCTCCGGAAATGCCGATGGCGATGTAGAGATCGGGTGCGACGACCTTGCCGGTCTGGCCAACCTGATAATCGTTCGGTGCGTATCCAGCATCCACCGCCGCGCGGCTGGCCCCAATGGCCGCGCCAAGTTTGTCCGCCAGGGGGTTGAGTACGGCGCTGAACTCTTCGGCAGATCCAAGGGCCCGCCCGCCTGATACGACAATCTTGGCAGCGTTCAACTCCGGACGGTCGGACTTGACCTTTTCTTCGCCTACAAACCTGACTGACGCGGGCGCTACCGGGGCCGTGCGTGTTTCGATGGCCGCTGAAGCACCAACGCTGACAGGTTTGAACGCGGTCGGACGTACGGTCAGCACTTTTTTAGTTTCCGTAGATTGGACCGTTTCCAGAGCATTGCCGGCATAGATCGGGCGAACAAAGGTGTTGTTGTCCACGACCTCCAGCACATCCGAGATCAGGGAAACATCCAGACGCGCCGCGATGCGCGGGGCAAAGTTCTTCCCCGAAGCGGTTGCCGGGATCGCCAGAACGTCATAGTCCGCCATCATCGGCGTGATCAGGTCATCTAGGGCTTCGGCCACGGCTTGGCCGAGGGCTTCAGACTCGACAACAATGACCTTGCGAACACCGCTCAGGGTCTTGGCGGCATCAGCGGCAGCGGCGGCATTATAGCCCGCCACCAGGATGTCCACATCGCCCGACAGCGCCAGGGCGGCCGTCATAGTCTTGTGAGTGCTGTCGCGCAGGGACAGGTTGTCGTGATCGGCAATAACAAGCACGGCCATCTTACAGCACTCCGGCTTCGGATTTCAGTTTTGCCACCAGTTCGGCGGCGTCGGCAACCTTGATGCCAGCCGAACGTTTCGGCGGCTCAGTAACCTTGATCACCTTCAGGCGCGGGGCGACATCCACGCCATAATCCGCCGGCGACTTGGTCTCCAGCGGCTTCTTTTTCGCCTTCATGATGTTCGGCAAAGAGGCATAGCGGGGCTCGTTCAGGCGCAAGTCCGTCGTGACGACAGCCGGAAGATCAACAGCCAGGGTCTGAAGGCCGCCATCAACCTCACGGGTAACCAGGGCAGTTTTGCCATCAATTTCTATTTTCGAGGCAAAAGTCGCCTGGGGCCATCCGGTCAGGGCGGATAGCATTTGCCCGGTAGCATTGTTGTCCCCGTCAATCGCCTGTTTGCCCATCAGCACCATCTCGGGCGCTTCTTGGGCAATCACAGCGCTCAGCAATTTGGCGACGGCGAGGGGTTCTACATCCACGTCCGTCTGGATCAGAATGGCCCGGTCGGCCCCCATAGCCAGAGCTGTCCGTAAGGTGTCCTGAGCTTGGGCGACGCCGATGGAGACCGCCACGATCTCCGTCACAATGCCTTTTTCCTTAAGGCGGACCGCTTCTTCAACGGCGATTTCATCGAAGGGGTTCATCGACATTTTGACGTTGGCCAAGTCGACCCCGCTTTGATCCGGTTTCACCCGAACCTTGACGTTATAGTCGATGACCCGTTTGACCGGTACCAGGACCTTCATGATTACGTTGCCTCTGAAAACAGATGGAGCGGGCTTTACTGCCCGCCTTTGTCGAGGCGAAAGTGGCGGCAGGATGCGCGGATGTCAACGTGCCGCAAGGTCACGTTTTCGCCGAAAAAGCCGCTATTCTCGCGATAATATTTTCACAAGGGACAGGCCCACGCCGTCGTGAAACCCACTTGCGTAAGGGGGGTGACTTGAGTCACAAGCGGTGCATGATCACGAACGGCTCTTTCTTTCTACGTATCAAGCTTATCGGGCTTGTCGTTTTCCTAATCGGCGGCGGGATCAGCCTTGGCTATGCCGTGCTGTATCAGTGGCCGAAACAAGAGTGTGAAAGCAAAGGCGGTTGGTACACATTCAAATATCGAAAGTGTGCTTATCCAGTCTATTTGCCAACTTTGACCGGGCGAAAGGCGGGTGAGCCGCGTAAAGTCATTTGGCCGGGCGATAAGCCGCCGCAAAAGGCGCCTGCTGAGCAACAGCCAAAGCCGACGGATACGAAGGCGCCCTAATCCTTAGAGGTGCGGCTTGCGCCTGGTACCCACAGGATATCGGCTCGACCATCGTCATTGGCGTGGCGCGAGAGCACGAACAAATAATCCGACAAGCGATTGAGATACTTGAGTGCTTCCGGGTTGATCATGCTGTTTGCAGCGTCAATCAGTGCAACGACCTCTCGTTCGGCGCGCCGACAAATCGTTCGTGATACGTGGAGGTGCGCGGCCAAAGGTGTTCCGGATGGCAGCACGAAAGAATTCAGCGGCTCAAGGTGCGCATTTACAGCGTCAATCGCGTCCTCAAGCCAAACGACTTGAGTTGCGATAATCCGAAGGGGCGTCCAAGAAGGGGGGGGGTCTTGCACCGGTGTCGCAAGGTCAGCCCCAAGATCGAATAAGTCGTTCTGAATACGCGACAACGCTTGATCGACGGATGAGCCAGGCGGTGTGTGCAGTCGACACAATCCCAGGTTGGCATTGAGTTCGTCCACGCTGCCGTAAGCACAGACACGCAAGTCTTGTTTAGAAACCGCCTCGCCGGTGGCAAGCCTCGTCGTGCCTTCGTCTCCGGTACGGGTGTAGATTTTATTAAGTGTGACCATAGGACTTCCAGCGCGTGATTGCCGTTGAGCCGATTCAGCCAGGCTGTCCGCGCCACCACATCAGCGCAACCAACAAGGCTATTGCGACAGCTTGTGTTACGACACGAAGCCGCATCAGCTTGTTCGACCATGAGCGACCAAAATCGCCGCCGCGGAACAAGGTATAAATTCCTGCGAAAAGCGTTAGCGTGACAATTGCAAGCGCCGCAAGAATGATGATATTAAAAACCTGTTGCATAGTTAGAGAATGAACCTCGTACCGGAGTTTGTCGAGTCATAAGGCTGCAACATCCGTACGCGTGACCATGGGTGGTGGTTCATATACGCGCCACAAAAGGTCGCAATAATCCGCATAAAATAGTGGTAAGTGAACACGAATTTGACTTACATTGGTATCTAGCTTTGTAGTAATAACAGAAACAAGTTTGTCGCGGACGCTTCTCAGTCGCTATGAGGGGCCAGGCTACGGCTTTCGGATCAGTGTGTTTGTGTGCCGGGCTTTTCGGCACTGAGGTATGTAATCATATGAGTACTCAGGATAATTCCGTTGTAGATCTTGTTGTTGGCGTCGAGGGTGACGCGACGGAAGCCTTGACGGCGAGGGCAAAGTCTAAGCTCGCGACACGCAAAAAAGTTATGGATTCTGCACGGGATTTGTTCATCACCCGAGGATTTGAAGCGGCGACGATCCGTGACATTGCATCTGGAGCTGGCCTGTCAACCGGGGCCGTTTTTGCGAATTTCCGCGACAAGACTGACCTGTTCTTGGCGGTACTTGAAGCCGAGGCTGATCAGGTTGGTGCTGCGGTTGTTGAGGCCGATCTGAATTCTGGCTCAGTTTTTGAGCGCATTGACTCTCAGTTGCGCGCGGCGGTTGCTTATGGATATCCGCGCCGCAGCTTGCTTCTGGCGGCGTTTGTCATCGATGCAAATTCCCAAGACGCCCGGATTAGCGACCTGCAAAAGATTAGCGCCGCTTTCAACAGAGCTGTCCGATCCGTGTTGGATCAGGCTCTGGAGGTAGGCGAACTTCGGTCGGGTGTTGACACGGCGGTTGCGGCTGAAATGATCGAAATGATCGGCTTTAACAATTTGCGTCTTGCCGCTTTGGACAACCCTGCTGAGAAATATGTCCTAAGCCGAACGAGTGCCCAGATCCGCATGCTGCTGCAAGGCTTGGCCTCGGATCAAAAGCTGGCCGCTTGAGGCCAGCATCAGCTCCGCCACTTTAACGTGGCGGGCTGCACGGGATTTGTGAATGGGCGGGTCTCCTGACGGTGACTCGCCCATTCCCGTTTAAGGGCTTGGTACCACTTGGCCTGTTTGTCGGCGTCATCAATCCAGAGCAGGCTTGGATCGTAACGAAGCCCTTCGTTCTGGAGATTGACCATATCCCCATCCTGTTTGAGGAAGGCTTTAGCTCCAAACCGGAAAATCGGCGCAATCGCGCGAAAAATGCCGTGGTCTGACCAGAAGATCTGCGTAATTCGGGTGCAAGTTTCGTGCACGGGTGTCAAGCAGGTCAAGCCGAGGATCTGGCGTTCCCCAACCTGTATGTGTTCCCAGCGCAGTCCTGGGAGCCGGAACGTAATTTCCGTCGCAGGGGCGCCGCCGAGGATGCGATAGGCGCGAGAGTTCTTGGACGGAGCATGACGGATCATGGAAAAGCCGAATTCGCGCGGCTCAAATGCCTTTTGCTTTTCCAGTTGTCTTGAGGAAGAGCGCCACCACCATTGCTGATGAACATAAGGGCCGTGGGCCGGATCCATCAGTCCGACACCGGCGTGGTCAATATGGCTGTCGAAATTCATCCGTTCGACAATCAAGGGGGGGCCGCCAACAACGCCGGGCAGGGTGACGGGATCGTGGTCCGGGTCCATGGGGTTGCGGCTGTCCTGGGCCATCCAGATCCAGACTAAGCCTTGCTGTTCGCGCACAGGATAGGCGCGGACACGGATGCGGTTCGGATCGGTGTCTTGTCCCTCAACCAGCGACGGAATGCGATTGCAAACCCCGGTCGTGCGAAACTCCCAGCCGTGGTAAGGGCATTGGACGGAGTCCGGTCCTTCTGCGGATGAAATCAGCTTACCGGCGGAAAGCGGTGCGGCGCGGTGGGGACAAATGTCGCGTAAGGCATAGGCCTTGCCCTTGCTGTCTCGGCCAAGAAGAACAGGCTCACCCAGGATTTCATACCGTTGAAGCTTACCGGGCTTCAGATCGGCGCTCAGGGCCGCAAACCACCAGCAGTCACGAAGAAAGCCCGTGCCAAACGTCATGCGGTTCGCAGAAGCGGGCGTGTCGGGCTTCGTGTTTGCTGTATCGGCCATTTGTTTCCCCATAGTCTGGCCATGCCCCAGTCGAAAGGGCAAGGCACGCTACCGTCTTAGCGCGCCTTGATCGAAAAACCAAAGCGCGCTTTGCCGCAATCGCGTCTGTTCAGCCGACTCTTGTTTGGGCTGTTGTGACGATGGGTCGCCAGGCTCTTGAGAGCCGGAAAGAGAAGTATCTTAGTTCGACTTGGCGGGTTTCTTCGCCGGTTCCTTGGTTGTTGCCGTCGCAGCTTTGGGGGTACCTTTATTGGCCTTGCAGGTGTTTTTACAGCTGCCCCAGGTCGACATACAAGATTCGTCAGATTTTCCGGATTTCTGACAGCTCATATAGCTGTCGTTACACGCTTTTTTACACGCATCAGCGGCCATAACGGGCGCAGCTGACAGCAACAGTACCGAAGAGATTACGCACGCTTTCAAAGCACTCTTAATCAGTTTCATCGGTTCGCCTCCCAAGCGATGGATAAGTAAGCCTATCATGAATTTCGGGAAAAAATAGACCTGACGAAGCAATGCATTGAGTCAAAGATATTCCCCTTGTTTAAATGACTATGAGAATGGTTCGTTTATTATTGCGGTTAACTTAAATTTTGATTTGCCTTAAATGGTAGGAATTAAAGCCGCTTAAGTCGTTTAAGATATTAAAAAATATGAATTTTAATTAAAATGCTGTGTGAGCATATTCTGCTCACACAGCTATCACCTCAACACAGACATACTGAAAGCGCATGGCTTGGGGTATCAGGCCATCACTTCTTCCTCAATCCGGCGTACTGTTCGCGGGCGTTCACCACCCTTTTTGCCTGCGCGAGCCGCAAGATCACGGTTTTTTGAAAAGCTACGCTCAGTATCCGGAACACTCTCGCCGCCTTTTCGTCCGGCTGCGACAGCCAGATCCCGGTTTTGCGCAAAGCTGCGCTTATCGTTCGGGACGCTGGCACCGCCCTTGCGGGCGATTTCGCGACGCCGCTCTGGGGACATGCTGGCAAAACCGCGAAGCGATTTTTTAGGGCTGGCTTCAGTCATGGTGTTACTCCTCCGTCTTCTGGTCGGAACCAGTGAAGAGGCAACGCTTGGAATAACGCCGGGTTCCCAACGTTAAGTCATATTTTTTCCTCTTAATGCGAAAAAAAGCAGGCTCCGAAAATCCGGAGCCTGCTTCATGTGTCTTCACGGAGGGCTACTTCTTAAAGCAGGGCACCATGGCAATGTTTGAATTTCTTGCCAGACCCACAGGGGCAAAGCCCATTGCGGGGCGTGCGTTCCCAATCTGCTGGAAGGGCAGAGGTCGGTAAGGCTTCACGTTGTTCGGGTGTCAGTGCGGCGAGGTCGCCCAGCATTTCGTTTTCACCCGTGTGCGGATCAATGTGGACTTCCTGGAACGCCGGGCGCACAGGTTCCGGGGGCTGTTCAAAGTGAATTTCCACCGTCATCAGCCAGCGGGTTACATTCTGACGCAGGTCTGTCAGCAGAGCTTCAAACAGAGAGAAGGCTTCGGTTTTATACTCATTGAGCGGGTCTCGCTGACCATAGCCGCGCAGACCAATCACGGCCCGTAGGTGGTCCAGATGCACCAGGTGCTCACGCCACTGAAGATCAATCATTTGTAGCAGGAAGCTCTTTTCCAGGGAGCGCATTTGCTCCGGACCGAGCAGATTGAGCCGCTCTTCCATGCGGGCGTCGGCCGCAGCCCGGATCCGGTCTGCAACTTCTTCGTTGGCAATACCTTCTTCGGCGGCCCATTCTGCGATCGGCAAATCAAGCCCAAGGATGGCCTTACAGCGTTCGGTCAGTCCCTCGACATCCCACTGCTCGGCATAGGCCTTGGGGGGCATGTAGCGTTCGACCAGATCCGCAATCGTGTCATGGCGGAATTCCGTGATCAGTTCCGACATATCCTCGCTTTCGAGGAAGTCTTGGCGCTGTTCAAACACGGCCTTACGTTGGTCGTTGATCACGTCATCGTATTTGAGCAGGTTTTTGCGCATTTCATAATTGCGCTGCTCGACGCGTTTCTGAGCGGTGGCAATGGCGCTGTTG
>JBKBWB010000051.1:0-9957 GCA_046289215.1 Asticcacaulis sp.
CCGCAGCGGTTCGCCATGCCCGCGCCCGCCCGGCAGCTTGTCACAGCCCAAGGTCAGGAACCGCCCGTCCGAAGCCAGGATCAACAGTTTATCGGTGGTTTCCGCCGGGATCAGGAAGCCGAGGCTGTCCCCCTCTTTGAACTTGAGCTCAGAGGGATCCTCCACGCGGCCCTTGACCGCCCGGATCCAGCCGCGTTCGGACAGGATCACCGTGACCGGTTCACGCACAATAAAGGCATCGACCGGGGCCAGATCCGCCAGTTGCGGGGCATCGGCAAAGGTGGTGCGGCGCGCGGACAGCAATTGTTTGCGCACCTCGCTCAACTGTTCACTGATGCGCGACCATTGCAGGGCCTCGGATCCCAGCAGTTCAAGGATCCCGGCGCGTTCGGCGGACAGCTTGTCGTGCTCACCGCGAATGGTCATTTCTTCGAGGCGGGCGAGTTGGCGCAGGCGCGTATCGAGGATGAAATCGGCTTGGGCTTCGCTGAGGGCAAAGCGGGCAATCAAGGTGGCCTTGGGCGTCTCATCCTCGCGAATGATGCGGATCACCTCATCGAGATTGAGGAAGGCAATCAAAAGCCCATCGAGCAGATGCAGACGCTTTTCGATCCGGGCCAGACGCCAGTTGGCGCGGCGGATCAGCACCTCGCGGCGGTGGTCAAGGAAGGCCTTCAGACAGGCCTTCAGCCCCATGACCCCGGGCATACCGCGGGCATCCAGCACGTTCATATTGACCGGGAACCGGGTTTCCAGATCGGATAGCCGGAACAGGCTTTCCATCAGCACGTCCGGCTCGACGTTGCGCGTCTTGGGCTCCAGGATCAGGCGCACCTGTTCGTCGGACTCGTCGCGCACATCCCCCAGTAACGGGGCCTTTTTCGCCTCGATCAGGTCGGCCAGTTGCTCAATCAGGCGGGACTTCTGGACCTGATAGGGGATCTCGCTGACGACAATGCGCCAGCCCCCGCGCGGCAGTTCCTCGACGGTATAGCGCGCCCGCACCCGCACACCGCCCCGCCCGGTTTCATAGGCTTCCAGGATCGCGGCCGGGCTTTCCACACAGACCCCGCCGGTCGGAAAATCCGGACCGGGGATCAGGCGCATCAGATCCGGTGTTGTGCTGTCCGGCTGGTCAATCAACAGTTTACAGGCGTCGATCAACTCCGCCACATTGTGCGGCGGAATCGAGGTGGCCATGCCCACGGCGATCCCGGCGGATCCGTTGGCCAGAAGGTTCGGAAAGCCCGCGGGCAGCACCACCGGCTCTTCGTCTTCGCCGTCATAGGTGGGGCGAAAATCGACCGCATCCTCGTCGATGCCATCCAGCAGGATTTGCGCCGCCTCGGTCAGGCGGCACTCGGTGTATCGCATGGCCGCGGCGCTATCGCCGTCGATATTGCCGAAATTGCCCTGGCCGTCGATCAGCGGATAGCGCTGGGCAAAGTCCTGGGCCAGACGCACCATGGCGTCATAGACCGACTGGTCCCCGTGCGGGTGGTAGCGACCGATCACATCCCCAACCACGCGGGCGCACTTCTTGGCGGCGGTGGTCGGATCGAGCTTGAGCCCGCGCATGGAGAACAGGATCCTCCGGTGCACCGGCTTCATGCCGTCGCGCACGTCCGGCAAGGCCCGGTGCATGATGGTGGACAAGGCATAGGCCAGATAGCGCCGAGACAGGGCTTCGCCCATCGGCTCCTCGATGATCCGGCCACCTTCGAAATCGGGAAGGACGGGTTTGTTCATAGGGTGTCTTTAGCGCGCCCGGGTCCGGGAATCAGCCCCTTAGTGGCAAAAGCCTAGACGAAAGCCTCATGCGGGGACAATTGGCTGTGGACAGGCCCTTTTTCTGGCCCGCTCAGAACATCGCATCGACGTCGGATTGCTCGACCGCCTTGGTGATCGGACGGCCATGGATGTGCGAGTCCATTTCCATCACCAGCGCCTTCATCACCGACAGATCGTAACGCAGATCCTCGCAAACTGTTGGATCTTCGAGGTTAGAGGTCAGGATCTTGTGAATGGAGCGCTCAAAGGCTTCGAGGGCACTTTCACAGCTGGCATCAAAGGCCTCGCGGACCGACGGATCGGCGCTTTCATAGGCCTCAATCACGACGTGGCGCAGCTCAAAACCCGAATTCTCGAAATGGGTCCGGTAATCGCGGCGGTGCCACTCGGTCAATTCCTCAGCCATGTCCGGCATGTCGATGGCCATTTCGAACAGCATGACCGCCTCATTGAACAGATTCAGATAATCGGTCGCCAGACGAGTGACCGGATTAACGTTGGCTGCCAATAACTGATCGGTATTCACGCGTGCCAGACCTTCTGCAGGGCCATGTTCAAGCGCCGCTGAGCGAATCAGACAACGCAATGCCGACTTTGTGCCCCCAAAGAACAGAGTTCAAGACACAGACCACTTACGGCGACTTGGGCAAGCCTTGACGCCATCACAACACGCTATCACAGACAGCCATAACAGGACGTTACAGATACCCGCGCGAAGTCAGCAGATCCGTCATCCAGACCCGCGCAGGCGGCAATGGCCGATTCAAGGCATGGAACACGTGCTTTTCGAGGAAAAAGCCGGTCAGGGCCAGACCATCCTTGAGGTCCCCGTCCCGCACCCCGGCCTGACTCGCCAACAGAAAAGCGGGCAAAGGCAGGAGCTTATCCACATAGGGCGCGGCTGCCGCGCGGCTGACAGCGCGGCCTGTGCGAGGGCTGATATAGGCCAGATCCTCGAAACTGCCGGTGGCCGCACAGCGACTAAGATCAAGGCCAAAGCCAATGGCGTCCAGCAGTCCAAGCTCATAGCGGATATAGACATAGGGCCAGAGGGTTTCGTGCCCGAGCATGGCCATTAGCGTCGCCAGACCCGCATAGGCCCCGGGGGCCGCTTCGTGTTCCGGCAAGACGGCACTGGTGACCGAGGCCGCGGCATTGAGACCAGCAAGGGCCAAGGGGTCATCGAGCAGACCCGCTATGCCGGGAGCGGACGGTTCCAGCGTGGCGCTGCCGAGGGACTGATCCTGACGGGCACGCCAGCGGACCTGCACGGGCGTTCCCGGCTGAAGGATGGGTTTCATCCGACGCGACGCACCGCCCGCCACCCAAGTACTGAGACGCCCGTGTGTCTCAGTCAGAAGATCGACAATGGCCGCGCTTTCACCATGGGCGCGGGCCGCCAGGACATAGGCCTCGTCGGTCCAATCCACGCGCGCGCCGATCAGACGTCGTATTCGAGGCCGAACTGGGCGTAGAGGGCCCGGTCGTCGCTCCAGCGCTCATTGACCTGGACGTGCAAGAACAGGTGCACCGGACGATCTAGCAGGGTCATCAGCTCTTCACGGGCATGCTGGCCGATCCATTTGAGGGTCTGACCACCCTTGCCGAGAATGATCGGGCGCTGGCTTTCGCGCTCCACATAGATCGATTGCTCGATCCACACCGCGCCGTCGGGCAGGTCCTTGAAGCTGGTGGTCTCGACGGCGGCCGCATAGGGCAGCTCGTCATGGACGCGCAGGAACAGCTTTTCACGGGTGATTTCCGCGGCCAGAACCCGCACCGGGGCGTCCGCCGCCTGATCCTCGGGATAGAGCCAGGGGCTGAGCGGCATCAGGGCCGCCAGACGCGCGCGCAGATCCTCAACGCCCTCGCCCTTGAGGGCCGAGATCATGAATACCTCGTCGAACACTCCGCGCTTATAGAGATCATCAGCCAGGGCCAGCAGGCTGTCGCGGCGCAGGCCGTCGATCTTGTTGAGCGCAAGGATCGCGCGGGTTCCGCTGGCCTTGAGCCCCTCAATGATGGTCTCGACATCTTCGGCGGAGCGACGGTCCGCCGGAGACGGATCGGGCTTGGTCATCACCGCCCCTTGAGCGGCGGCATCGACCAGCACCACCACGGCATCGGCATCTTCGGCCCCGCCCCAGGCGGAGCGGACCATGGCACGATCCAGACGGCGGCGCGGTTTGAAAATCCCGGGCGTATCGACGAGCACGATCTGGGCCTCGCCCGCCATGGCCACGCCGCGAACGGGGAAGCGGGTAGTCTGAACCTTTTGCGTCACGATCGACACCTTGGTGCCGACCAGCTGGTTGACCAGGGTGGATTTCCCGGCATTGGGCGCGCCGATAATGGCAGCAAATCCGGCACGGGTCGTCGGTTGGGGCTCGGTCAAATCAGGTTCTCACGTTTCAGAAGGGCCACAGCGGCCGATTTTTCAGCATCCTGGCGCGAGCGTCCGGTGCCGGACGCCGGGTTCAGCCCGTCGACCGTCACACTGACGGAAAACACCGGAGCATGGTCGGGGCCGGAACGGGCCAGGATTTCATAGAGGGGCACAGGCTTGGCGCGGGCGGCCGCCCATTCCTGCAGGAAGGATTTCGGGTTGAGCAACCGCCCGTCCCCGGTCTCGGCGAGGATCTGGGCCCAGACCGGGCCAAAGGTGGTTTTGACCTGATCAAAGCTACTGTCGAGATAGACAGCGGCGATCAGCGCCTCGATGGCATCCCCCAAAATGGTATTGTTCTCGCGTCCGCCGCTCTTGGTCTCGCCCGCCGCCATACGTAACGCCGGTCCCAGACCGAGTTTTCGCGCCGCACTGGCACAGGCCTCGCGGTTCACAAGCGCATGAAAGCGTTGGGACAGCTCGCCTTCCTTGGCCTCAGGGAAGCGGCGCATCAGGGTCTCAGACACAAGCAGCCCCAAGACCCGGTCACCCAGGAACTCAAGGCATTCATTGTCGCGGATTTTCTTGGCGCCCTCCCCCACACTGGCGTGGGTCAGGGCGCGTTCCAGAAGGTCCCGGTCACGGAACCGGTATCCGAGGGTCTGTTCGAGGTCATCAACGGCCTTGGCGCGGGCGCTCATCGGCCGATCCGGGTGTCAATCAAGGGGGTCTCTTTGACGGTTTTACTTGAGGGGCTTCATGAAGCGGTCAGAACGGAATTTCGTAAACCAGCTGACCGGATTCCACAAGGCAGCGCCCTTATCGTAGGAGAAGACCACAAAGCGGGCGCGACCCACTAGGTTTTCCGCCGGAACGAACCCAACCCCGCCGCGATCCGTGCCAAAGCGGCTGTCGAGGGAGTTGTCGCGGTTATCCCCCATGACGAAATAGTGCCCTTCGGGAACCGTAAAGGCCTCGGTATTGTCGGCTTCAGAATTGGTGACAATGTCCTGAATGGCGTGAACACGACCGCCCGGCAAGGTTTCGCTGAGCTTACGGCCTTCAATGGCGCTGAAAGCGTCGGTGATCATGATCTTTTCCTCACCGTTCAGCGGCACCAGCGTGTCATTGATGTAGAGCTGGTTGTTTTTCATCTGGACGGTGTCGCCGGGAAGGCCAATCACGCGCTTGATATAGTCGGTGTTGTTGTCCGCCGGGGTCTTGAACACCACGATATCGCCCTGAGCCGGAGCCTTGTTGAACAGGCGGCCTTTGAACAGAGGCGGGCTCCACTGGATCGAGTGCTTGGAGTAGCCGTAGTCCCACTTGGTCACGATCAGGAAGTCGCCCTCATAGAGGTTCGGCTCCATCGAGGCCGACGGAATGGTGAACGGCTGGAACAGAATTGTGCGCAGCACCAGGGCAATCAGGAGCGCATAAACAACGGTCTTGACGATCTCCATCGTCTCAGAAAGGGCGCTGGCGGGTTTGGCGCCCAAGGTTTCTGATTGGCTCATATCAGTATTGCTCACGGTGTTGTCCCCCCGGACGGTCCAGTTCAGTGGCTTTATCGCTAAAGGCCAAAGCCATATCTGGCAAGGCTTCTATTATTACAAAGGCTTGAGAATAGGGCCATTCATCAGAGAGCGACAGATGCAAAACGGCCTGTTGTCCCGGCGGGGTGATGGCCTCCAGCCTTGCCCTGGCCCCGCCCGTCAAGGTCAAACTGGGACGGCCCAGCTCATCATTGACCACGCCCATATCCCGGTAGTGCATGTTGCGGATCCCAACCCCAAGCGCCTTGGCACAGGCTTCCTTGGACGCGAACCGCTTGGCCAGCACCGCCTCGGGCGTGACGCTGGCCTCGGCACGGGCCTGTTCCTCAAGGGTGAAGGTCCGGGCCATAAAGCGCGGCCCGAACTGGTCGAGCACGCGCTTGATGCGGCGGATGTCACACAGGTCCGAGCCGATCCCGAGGATCATGCCTCGCCGGAACCTTGGAGCTGAGCGAAGGCCTCGCGCATGCGGACTCGCATCCCGGCAATGGCCACATCCAGACCGGCGAAGATCGCCTCGCCGATCAGAAAATGACCAATGTTGAGCTCGCGCAGACCCGGCAGGGCACAGAGCGGCGCGACGGTCTCATAGTCGATCCCGTGACCGGCATGGACCTCGATGCCGAGATCGTGCGCCAGCGCCGCCCCGTCCATCAGCCGCGCCAGAATGTCCCGGGCCGTGTCGGCATGGCCTTCGCGGATAGCGTCGCAATAGGCGCCCGTGTGGATCTCGATCACCGGAGCCTTCAGGCGGGCCGCTTCGCGGATCTGGGCCGCATCGGCCTCGATGAACAACGAGCTGCGGATGCCTCGGGCATTGAAGGTCTCGACGGTCGCCCCCACCGCATCGGCAAACCGCACGACGTCGAGCCCGCCCTCGGTGGTGCGTTCTTCGCGCTTTTCCGGCACCAGACAGGCAGCATGGGGCTGGATCTCAAGGGCGATGGCGGTCATTTCGTCCGTCACAGCCATCTCAAAATTCAGCGGCACCCGATGCTGGCGACACGCCTCAGCGATGGCACGGATATCGGCATCGGTGATGTGGCGACGATCTTCGCGCAAGTGCGCCGTAATCCCGTCGGCCCCGGCCTGTACCGCCAGGGCCAGGGCGCGCAGCGGATGCGGATGCGCCCCGCCCCGCGCGTTGCGGACGGTGGCGACATGGTCGATGTTGACGCCAAGGCGCAAGGCGGGATGGCTCATTTCGATAACCGGCGGCTGCCCGGATCCTCGACCGGTATGGCGGCCAGTTCCGGGGGCAATTGATCGGCGGGATAGGCCGGGACATCGAGCGACGCCAGCGCAATCAGCGGAATGCCCATGTCGGCTTCGAGCGCGGCCCCGGCCTTGCCGCCCGAGCGATCCACGATACAGGCCGCCGCGACCACTTCGCCTCCGGCGTCCTGGATGGCCTTGATGCACTCGCGCGAAGACAGGCCAGTGGTGACGATATCTTCAACCATGACAACCTTTTGACCGGGCTCAAGGTGGAAGCCCCGGCGGAATTTGAACACCCCGCCCTCGCGCTCGACATAGATCGAAGGAACCCCCAAATGCCGAGAGGTCTCATAGCCCGGGATAATCCCGCCCACCGCGGGCGAAACGCAAACCGCGACCGATCCGACCTTGGCGACGATCTGTTCTGCCAGCGCCTTGCACAGCCGCGCGCAGCGTTCCGCATGCATGAACACCAGATTCTTTTGCAGAAATACCGGGCTGTGCAAACCGCTCGACAGCACAAAATGGCCTTCGCGCAGCGCGCCAACGGCACGGAATTCGGCCAGAACGTCTTCAGAAGTCATCAGAGTCTCTTGGATAGGGGTGGCAACAGCATCAGCCCCGGACCCGTTCGACGGTTTCCACCGGCGGACAGGCACGCAGGGCCGCACTGATATTGGTCAGGTGTTTGGCGTCTACCACTTCGATGTCGAGTTCCACATCGAAAAAGTCAGACTGGCGCAGGGCCATGCGCAGGTTGATGATATTGCCCCGTGCCTCGCCGACAATGGTACAGACCTGCCCCAACACGCCGGGGGCATTGCGCACGGTCGCCTTCAGCCGCGCGGCCGACACGGTTTCGCGTTCGGCTGCCGGGGTCCATTGCAGATCGTGCCACAGCTCTTCGCGGTCTTCGAACACCGCCAGCTTTTCACAATCGATGGTGTGCACGTGCATACCCCGATCTTGTTCGAGGATGCCGACGATCCGATCCCCCGGAACCGGTGAACAGCACGGGGAGAAATGCACCGAAATCCCTGGGGTCAGCCCCCCGCCCCGCACGAATAAACGCCCCGCCTCGCCATCGGCAATCCGCGTGCGGGCGGTGACCAGCGCGCGCTCACTGTCCTTAAGGCCCGGATAGAGCACTTCGAGCACCTTGAGCGGCTGGATGCGGCCCCGACCGCAGGCCTCGTGCAGGTCTTCGAGCGTCGCCAAGCTGAACCGTTCCAGCACGGGTCGCATGGAGACCGCCTCCAAGGACTTACCCAGACGGCTTGAGGCCTGTTCCAAGGTTACCCGACCCAGTCGCGTAAACTCCTCGCGTTCGGACATACGAATCAGACGCCGAATCGCCGAGCGGGCCTTGCCGGTGACGGTCAAGGAGCGCCAGTCATGGGCCACACTGGCCTTGGGGCCACGGATAATCTCGACCATGTCCCCGTTCAGCAGCGGGGTGCGCATGGGCCGAAGTTCGCCATTGATCTTGGCTCCGATCGCCGAATCCCCCACATCCGTATGCACGGCATAGGCAAAATCCAGCGGCATGGCCCCGCGCGGCAGGCTGATCAGGCTACCCTTCGGCGTAAAGACAAACACCTGATCGAGGAACATTTCGAGCTTGGCATGTTCGACCAGCTCTTCCGGATCGCCGCCATTTTCCAACACCTGAACGAGGTTGCGCAGGGAATTCAGCGGATCACGCCCGCCCCCGGCCACCGCCCCTTCGGCGTCAAAGCCATAGGATTTATTCTTGTAGCGCCAGTGCGCCGCCACCCCGTCTTCGGCCACGCGGTCCATGTCGTCGGTGCGGATCTGCATTTCGATCCGCATGCCCTTGGGCCCGATCACCGTCGTATGCAGCGAGCGATAGTTGTTGGCCTTGGGGGTCGAGATGAAATCCTTGAACCGCTCAGGCACGCACGGCCAGGCCCGATGGATGATCCCCAGCGCCCGGTAGCAATCCTCGACGGTCTCGACGATCACACGAAAGGCGAAAATGTCCGAAAGCTGGGAAAAGCCGATCGATTTACGCTGCAGCTTGCGCCAGATCGAATAGGGCGATTTTTCACGGCCAAACACCCGGGCCGGAATGGCGTTTTTCTCAAGACGGGCCACGATTTCGCCCGACACCACCGACACCGCCTGGCTCTTGGTGGCCCGCAAGGTCTCCAACCGCTTGATGATGGCATCGAGCGCTGTGGGGTTGATATATTTGAACGCCAGCTCTTCGAGCTCGGTGGCAAAGCGATTACACCCGATGGAGCGCGCCAGCGGAGCATAGACTTCGAGTGTTTCGCGGGAAATCCGTTCGCGTTTGTGCTCCGGCACATAATGCAAGGTGCGCATATTGTGCAGACGGTCGGCCAGTTTGACCAAAAGCACGCGCACATCCCGCGAAATGGCCAGGATGAACTTACGCAAGTTCTCGGCCTGCCGCGTGTGCTCGGACTGAAGCTCCAGCCGCGACAGCTTGGTCACACCTTCGACCATTTCCGCCACTTCGTCGCCAAACAACTCAGCGATATCAGCGCGGGTGGCCGGGGTATCCTCGATCACGTCGTGCAGCAGCGCCGTGACAATCGCCACGGCATCAAGCCGGTAATCCGTCAGGATCCCGGCCACTTCGATGGGATGGGCAAAATAGGGATCGCCAGAGGCCCGAAGCTGGGCCCCGTGCATGCGCATGGCATAGACATAAGCACGATTGAGCAGCGCCTCATCGGCCGTCGGGTCATAGCTTTTGACCCGGTCGATCAGCTCAAACTGACGCAGAAACCGCTTTCGGGACTCAGGCTTGTCCGCGCCTTGAGACGCCCCAGAGGTGGGGGCCGCATACAGCGCCTCGGCCAGACGAGCGTCCTCGACGCGGTCTGCATCCGCATCGATCCCATCTGGACCAGCCAAATTAAGGGGTTCGGCGGCGTCAGAGGCCGCCGTCAGGGCACCGACCGGGTCGGCCGGGCTCAGTAGCGCTCTTCCTGACCGCCGTCGCGATCACTCTGG
>JBKBWB010000052.1:0-9907 GCA_046289215.1 Asticcacaulis sp.
CTCACGCGGGCATCCAGCCGGATCGGCTAAAACCTGCAGAAATTGCCACCCGCACCCTGATCGTCCTGCCTAAATGGGAAGCGACCCCTGCACAGGGCAAACCCCATTCGGTTCGCCGAAATGCCTTGTCTGATTCTGAAATGACGGCTCGGCTGGTCGGAGCTACTGCCGATCAAGACGATATTTTGGAGCCCATTGGCGACCTGGAGCGGACCGACCTGAAACACCCGACGCCCCTCTTTCACTTTGAAAAAGGGAAAGCCGAATATTGGGGCACGCTACCTGCCCACGCCCGGATCATTCAGACCCTTCGTTATCCCGGCCTCGTCCCGATCCTGATTACCTCTAAAGGGAAGACGGTCCTAGGCCGCCTGCCCGACGGACGCTACGTCTTGAGTGAGCCGGATCTCGTCACGGCACCCGCCCTTGGCACGCCCGGCGGCGCGGTCCAGGCGACCCAAATCCTTTCGCTTGTGGGCTATCCAACGGGGACCCGCATCGCGTTTGATCTTTGGCTTCACTATGGTGAGAAGCATCCCAATCTCTTCAGCCTTTTGATCCAACCACCGGGGCTCGGTGCGTTTTTACTCGGTCTGCTATCCCTTGGACTGTTCGGGTGGATCGGCCTCGTCCGGTTTGGTCCCGCCCGCACCCTGCCACCGCCCTATAGTTTTGGCCCGGCTATGCTGATTGAAAATGCCACGGTCCTGATCAATCAGGCCGACAAGGCCCCGGAAATGGCCCGCCGCTATGGCCTGACTCTGCGGGACCAGGTGATCCAGACCTATGCCACCCGCCAGGACCGACTGGACTTCCTGGATCCGGACGCCCTGATTGAACGTCTCGAAAACCGCGCTGGGGTCAAAACCCGGTTTGCGGACCTTATGGCCCGCTTGGCAACACCCCCATCCCTTTCGGTTGCGCTGGATGTGGCGCAGCGTCTTTCTCATTGGAAATCGGAGATCACCCGTGAACATCGTTGAGGTGAAAAACCTGGCCGACGCCATCCGCGCGCAAATGGCCAAGGCCATTATCGGTCAGACCGATACACTGGATTTATTGCTGACGGGCCTGTTTGCGGGCGGTCACGTCCTGCTTGAAGGGCCGCCGGGAACCGCCAAGACTTTCCTGACCCAATGTTTCAGCCAGACGCTTGGACTGAAATACGGCCGTATCCAGTTCACGCCTGACCTGATGCCTGGGGACATTCTCGGCACCAACCTCTATAACTTCCAGACGGGTCAGTTCTCCCTGACCAAAGGGCCGATCTTCTGTGATCTGCTGCTCGCGGATGAAATCAACCGTACTCCGCCCAAGACTCAGGCCGCTCTGCTCGAAGCGATGCAAGAGCGACAGGTCACCCTGGATGGCCAGCCCCATGCCCTCGGCGAGCATTTTATGGTCGTGGCCACGCAAAACCCGATTGAACAACAAGGGACCTACCCCCTGCCGGAAGCCCAGCTTGATCGCTTCTTGTTCAAACATCTGGTTGGCTATCCGAATGCCCACGAAGAAGAAGCCTTGGTCACCGCTCACGGCAATCGAACCGGCCAGCCCTCGCCTGCAGCCTTGGGTGTAGCCACAGTCGCCAGTCCGGATTTGATCCGGGCGGCGATCCGGACCGCCGCTGAAAACCGCCTCAATCCGGATATCGTCGCTTACATTGTCGCGCTGGTTCGCCTGACCCGTGAAGATCGTGATCTCAGTGTCGGCGCTTCGCCACGGAGCGGCGCCATGCTGGCGACCGCCAGCCGTGCCTATGCCGCCCTTCAAGGCCGCGATTATGTCCTGCCCGATGATGTCAAAATCCTGTTTCTTCCGGCCATGCGTCACCGCGTGATCTTGGCCCCCGGGGCAGAAATCGACGGCCGCCAGGTCGACGAAGTTTTGAGCCGCCTTTGCGAGCAGGTCCCGGCTCCGCGATGATCCGCCCGACCGCCCGCTTTGTTGGACTGTGCGCTGCGCTCACTGCGGTCTGGGCTGGGCTTAGCCTGGCCTTGCCGCTGCTGTGGTGGCTGGCTTTTCCGCTGGCGGGCTTTTTATTTTTGCTTTTTCTCGTCGATGCCCTGAGCGGCCCTGCACCGCGGTTGTTGGCCCCGAAATTTTTAGGCCCTCGACAGCTTCACCTCGGGGCAGACGAGGCGCTTGATCTGCACTTAAACCTCAGCGCATTTGGACGAATTCGTCCGACCCATCTTCGCCTTGCGCTTGAAGCGGACGATAAGCTGTCCCCAAGCGATCCGCTCAAGATCGCCCTTCCTCCCCGGGACCATGTCCAGGCCCTGGACTGGCAGCTCGAGCTGCCCGTTCAGTCTGTACGACGCGGTCAGAGCACGATCTCCGCTCTCTGGCTGGGCTGGACCGGTCCGCTTGGGTTTGGGCAAAGACAGAGCCGATTGCCCGTCGATTTCAGCCTGCCGGTTATCACAGATATTCGCAAACTCGGTCGTGAACTGGAACCGCTCTGGCGCGACAGCATACTGGGACTGAACCGGCTCAACCTAGTCGGCGAAGGGCTTGAGTTCACGGCCTTGCGCGAGTTCCAGCCGGGAATGGACCGCCGGGCGATCGACTGGAAACAGTCCGCCCGCCACGCAGAACTGCTGGCCAAGGAGTTCGAAACGGAGCGAAATAACCGCATCGTTTTGGGATTTGATACAGGCCACCTGATGTCTGCCCGGATCGCGGGGCTTTCGCGGCTGGACCTCAGTTTGCGGGCAGGCCTTGGGCTAGCCTATCTGGCGCTGAAAACCGGAGATCGTATCGGCGTTTACGGGTTTGATGCCCGCCCTCGCCACTGGCAGGCCCCCCTGAGTGGACTGAACGCCTTTGCCCAGGTCAAACAAGGCTGCGCTCGCCTCGACTACAGCACTGAAGAAACAAATTTCACGCTTGGCTTGACCCAATTATCGGCCAATCTAAACCGCAGGGCCTTGGTGGTCCTGTTTTCGGATTTTATCGACAGCACCGGGTCAGCACTGATGCTGGAATCGATCGGACGCTTGAATCAAAAACATCTGATCATTTTTGTCGTTCTAAAGGATCCCTTATTTCAGGACCTCCAGTCGGCGCCCATCGAAGGCCTGGATACGATAACCCGCGCTGTGGTCGGCCACGGCCTCAAGCATCAAAAGGACTCAGTTCTTTTACAGTTACGCCGCATGGGTATTGAAATCCTTGAGACCACCGCCGAGGCCCTGTTCCAGGATTTGGCCCGACGCTATCTTCAACTCAAACGCCAGGAACGGATCTAGAGGGCCCCATGTCGACACCCCGTCCTGATCTGCGTCTCAAGAGTCAGCGCTTTCGTGAAGAGCGGGCCCATGACTGGAAGCGGCTCGAGTCTCTCCTTAGTCGGATCGAAACCAGCTCGGCCCGTAGCCTGAGTGCAGACGAACTGGTGGCTTTGCCCGCGCTTTATCGCACCACCCTGTCCGCCTTGTCCGTGGCCCGCTCTATTTCGCTCGATCAAGATCTTGAGGCCTATCTCGATAACCTCTGTGGCCGAGCCTATGTGGTGATTTACGGCTCACACAGCCCGTTGCACCGTCGAGTTTGGCGCTTTTTTGCTCAGGACTGGCCTTTATCAGTTCAGCGGATGCGTGTGGAGTTGCTGATCAGCCTCGCTGTCCTTGTTATTGGGATGGCTGTGGGTTTTTGGCTTTTTCAGCTCGACTCGGCTTGGTTCAACAGTTTTGTGGGGGAGGCCTTGGCCGGGGAACGTGGTCCGACATCGACCCGGGCCGAGCTCAGGGCGACCCTCTATAACGAAGAGGAACATGCCGCGAGCCTGACGGCGTTTTCCATTTCTTTGTTCACGCACAATACATCCGTAGCCTTCTTCTGTATCGCGTTGGGGTTCGCCCTGGGCATCCCCACTTTGATGCTGATTTTTTCCAACGGATGTATGCTTGGTCTGTTCATTGCCTTGTTTGCCTCGCGCGGCCTGACCTTTGAATTTCTCGGCTGGGTCAGCATTCACGGAACGACTGAGCTGTTTGCCATCATTCTCGCGGGAGCGGCGGGACTGGTCATGGCTCGCAGCGTGACGTTTCCGGGCGTTCTCAGCCGAATCGATGCCGCTCGCAAAAGTGCCGAGACCATTGGACCTGTGGCCATCGGTGTGATGATTATGCTGACCATAGCCGGATTCCTTGAAGGGATCGGTCGCCAAACCCTTTCGATCGATCTTGTGCGCTATGGGATCGGTACGGCCATGCTCATGCTGTGGCTGAGCTATTTTTATCTGCGACGCCGCCCCAGAAGCCTAGTTTCCGGGGAGACGGGTCTATGAGCCAAGCCGAGCGAACAGCCGCCAAGGCCTATCTGGATTTCAAAGCTCAGCGTCTGGCTGACAGCCGCTTTTTGATCACGCCCGAGGGCGTACCTCTGCGCATTGAGCTTGCTGGGATGGGGCAACGCCTGAGTGCCCTGATCGTTGATCTTCTGATCATGGGGGCAATACTTCTTGGGGTTGGCCTTCTGGTTCTCTTGTCCGCCCTCGGTTTTCTGGCTGCAGAAGGCGAGAATAAACCCCTCACGGAGGTGTTCCCCCAAGTAGCATCATCAGTATTCAGCCTGACGTTATTTGTCCTTCGTTGGTTTTATTTCACGATCTTCGAATTGACCCCACGGGGCGCGACTCCGGGCAAGCGAATCGTCAAGATCCGGATCGCCTCACGCAATGGTGGGCGGTTATCAGTCGATGCGGTTCTCGTTCGAAATCTGTTTCGAGAGCTAGAGGTGTTCTTGCCATTGGGCCTGTTGCTCTCAGGTTTGGTCCTCGACCCAAGACTCACGTTTGTGCTGTGGTGCTTGTTAGGGGTATTCATCCTGTTTCCGCATTTTAACCGCGACCGTTTGCGGGTTGGCGATCTTATTGCCGGCACCTGGGTCATCCAAACGCCGCGCCCCCGCCTTGGGGCCGACCTCAGTGAAGCCGTAATCCTGACCGAGAGCCTGAATGACTATGACTTTACACCGGCTCAGCTTGAGGCCTATGGCGAAGCCGAGCTCAAGGTGCTTGAAGATGTTCTGCGGGAAAACAACAGGGATGTCCTGAAGCGCGTGGCCTTACGCATCCAGCGCAAGATCGATTGGCATGGCCCCTCTGTGACCGCGCCTCGGGACTTTCTTCAGACCTACTATACCGCTTTGCGCGCACACCTTGAGCATCGCATGCTGATGGGTCGGCGGCGCAAGGACAAGCACGACCGTTGAGACCCTAACCCAGATCCTCGATATCGAGAGCCCGACCTTCTGGTCCGCCCCGATCAAGCCAGTCCGGGGTTGGCTCACCGCGTCGGGTAAAGGTTAAGGCCGCAGAATTGAGGCAATATCGGCGGAACGTGGGCGGAGGCCCATCTGGAAACACGTGGCCCAGATGGCTGTCACACCGCCCACACCGGATTTCAGTCCGCACCATTCCCCAAGAGTCATCACGGACATAACGGACGTGTTCGGGATCTACAGACCGGCTGAAACTCGGCCAGCCGGTGCCAGAATCGAACTTCTCGCCCGACTCGAACAAGGGGAGGCCACAGAAGCCACAGCCATAATGACCCACATCCGGATTATCGAGAAAAACACCACAAAAGGGCGGCTCTGTCCCGTGTTCGCGCAGGATCCGTCGTGTTTCGGGATCAAGATCCTTCGCACGGCTTACGGTCCAAGAGGCATCCGGAGGGGTCAGATCAAACCCCAAGGCAGACAGTTGGTTCGGACGCATCTCGGACACAGGCCCCTCACGATAACGGCATTATTCAGATCGGCTTGGCCTGTTTACGGTCTTTGCGGGACGCCAGATCGCGCAACGCCACAGGGATCAGAAACAAGGGTTCGACAAAATAGCGTGTAAACAAGCGTTTGGGATCGTGAACAAACCGCACCAGCCACTCAATCCCAACCTGCCCCGTCCAGCGCGGCGGCGTGTAGACCGCGCCCGCCTCGTAGTCAAAAGCCGCCCCAACTGGAAACATCACACAGGACGGCAAGTTTTCCCGGTTGGCCTGGATCCAAAGCTCCTGCCTTGGCATCCCCATTCCTACCAGCAGAATATCTGGGGCGAAATCCCGAATGGCGTTCAGAACCTGGGCGTTTTCTTCACCCGACGTGTTGAAATAGCCATGCCGCGCTTCGAGGGTCACTGCGGGATGGCGAGCCCGAATCGCGCCAACGGCGGCGTCCTCTAGGCCCGGCTTGCCACCTATATGCATGACCCGCCAACCTTCGGATACAGCGCGTTCCCAGAAGTCTTCCCTGAAGTCGAGATAGGTCAGCCGGTGCTGTCGCGACAAGGGAAAGCCCATAACTCGCCCCCAAAGAATGAGGGGAACCGAGTCGATCTCAATCCTGTCAGCATGGGCGTAAAACTCCCGCATCTTAGGATCCCGATGATACAGGAACAGGCTGTGAAGATTATGATTAGCAACCACCGCCTGGCGCTTTTCAGCCACAGCCTGCGCGGTAAAGTCGAGCATAGAGTCGACCGTCAATCGGTCCATTTCGGCCCCAAGCAGGGTCACACGCAGATCATCCATCATGAGCCCCGGCATAGCGCCTTTGTTTTGAAGGTTCATGAGGATGTAAGGTTAAGGCGCACGAAACCTCAAGCCCCGTGCGCCTTCAGATCGCGAATGATTATTGTGTCAGCGGACGCAGGACCACTTCAACGCGTCGATTTCGGGCGCGACCTTCAGGGGTCCCGTTGTCTGCGATGGGTTGAGACTCACCGCGACCCGAAACGGCCAGACGCTCGCGCTGGATCCCTTGGGACACCAGATAATCCGCCACAGACGCCGCGCGACGCTCGGACAAGGCTTGATTATAGCCATCTTCGCCGCTCGAGTCGGCATGACCAACAACGTCGATATAGGTGGACGGATAGTCGCGCAGCGTACGGGCCACATCGCTCAGCACCGGATAGAAACGCGATTCCACAGCATCCCGATCCACTCCAAAGCTAATATCGCTCGGCATGTTCAGAATGATGTTATCGCCTTGACGAGACACTTCAACGCCCGTGCCCGCTAGTTTGCGACGCAACTCGGCTTGCTGCTTGTCCATATACATTCCGATGCCCGCTCCGGCGAGCGCACCAATCCCGGCTCCCAGCATGGCATTCTTACGGGCCTGCTTGGAATCGTTATTGCTGGCATAGCCCAGCACGGCCCCTGCAGCGGCGCCAATAATCGCATTGGTCGCCGTGTTATTGCGGACGACCTGACCTGTTTGCGGGTCAGTGGTGGTGCAGCCTGCGAGAATCAGAGCGGCTCCGCTGACAACAATAAGAACACGACGCATAGCAGTCCCCTTATGGTAAAGATGAAAAACTCTTACACGCAAACTATGACACCCTGAGCATGAACCGGACATGAGCAGTCCGTTGGCGCATTTTAAGGACAACACGCGATACACTTAGGGAAGAACGGCTCCAGGCTTGGGTGATTTCGCCGTCTGGATTTCACAGCGCCAAGCCGTGACATTGTCCGGAGCCCGGGTCAGCCACGTCCGCGACAACTCCCGAACCGCCGCCAATTTTTGAGCCAAAAGGGGTTCAACCTCCGCTTTTTCACTGGCAAGTGGACAACGGATTGGCCCGATCGCCTTACGCGCCTCGACATAAGCCTGATAGTCTTCCGGGGTCAGCACATAGTCACTACGGCGGAAGGCTTTACCATCTGCAGACATTTCGAGCCGCGCTGCTCGCGGCTCACTTTCGGACAGGGTAAAGCGCAGTAAAGTGCCGTCTGCCTGACGCTCATAGGGCGTGCGCCCGTTTACGCAGGCCGTGGCAGCGTCAAACTCAAAGGTTATAGGACCGGCGTCAGCAATCGGTCGCAAGGATTGGGCCGGATCGATGGCACACGCATAATGCTTCGCGACAGCAAGAGGCGCGGTGCGGGAATCCGGAACCGTTACGCCCGGCACCTTGACCACAGGCTCATCCTGCTGACGCATAAACATGACCGATCCGACCGCCACACCCGTGACGATGGCAAGGCCAAGCGCAGACCACAACAGACCATGACCTGCCTTCTTTTGGCGTTGAGCCAGAGTATGATTAACCTGTGCCGCCTGGAGCGCCTCGACGTCCAATTGCGGCGGGGTAAGGTTCGGTGCCGGATTAGGTTCTGTGCCGGTAGGCTCTGGCGGCAGAATAATCGCATGCAGCGGTGTATTCGGTGCAGACCGGCGACGACGGGTGAGGATCACTCCGATCAGGGCAACGACGAGAATGCCGATCACCACCAGCGCAGCCATCAACAGCCGGTCCGTCTGCTGACGGGCCTGCTCCGCGGCCTCTGCTTGTTGGCGAAGCTGTAGCTGCGCTTCAGTCGCGGCTGCGATTTCACGCCGAACCGCATCGTCTTTACTAATTTCAGCCTCAGACTTGGCAAAACAGGGGACGGTTTCCGTCGAAGCTTCGACCCCCGCCGCCAACAGAAACTTACGCAACTCAACGGCCTGGGTTGCAACCGATTGCCCCTGAGGGACGGTCAAGTCTCCAGTGTCGCTAAGAGTTGTTGCCGCCCCCCAGGTATTCACACCTACGACACGACCACAGGCGTCCACCAGCGGTCCCCCGCTGTTGCCATTATTGATCGGCGCGGTATGGAAAACAGAGTCGACGCGCGACCCATCGGGATTGGTACTGGCGAATAAGGCGACCGTGCCTTGCGAGACATAGGGGTCCGCCGGATCAAGAAGCTCTGCCCCACCGCGTTTCAATAACCGGTCGGTGATACCCGGATAGCCCATCGCGAGAACCAGTTCGTTTTTCTGGGGCTCAAGCGAAAGGGTAAGCGGCTGAACGCCCAGATCCGGGACCGACAACAAGGCCAGATCCGCTTCACCCCATGTCCGCATGACCTGGGCGGTCTGATAGCCAAGCCCCAAATCCTTATGCGGAACAATATAGACATCCGCACTTGCGGCTTCGGGGGGGACTTCGACGACGTGATTATTGGTCACTATATACCCGGGCGCGACGAAAAAGCCGCTGCCCATGCCAACATTATCCAGTGGAACACCACCGAACCCACGATAAAGGACCAAAACCCGAACCGTTGCTCGCTCTGCCGTCCGCAAGGCCTGGGTGCTATTGACGGGTCGTTGGATTGCATCAGCATTCACTCCGGCCCTAAGGCTTGCACCCGAATTGGCTTCGCCTGACAGAGGCACGGCGAGTTTCGGCTCAGGCGCAGCAAACAATCGTGTCAATGATGCCGCCGGGCTAGCCGCGGCAAACACAATGGCCACTGACAGAAGCGCGAATACCTCGCGTAGAAGCCCGCCAGCACGGCGTGATCCGAGCGGCTTTCCCTTAATATTCATCTGTCCGGATTGGTCTTTCACGCCACACCTGTCTGAACCGGTCTGCGCGTACGCATCCGTCTATGTTAAGCAAGAGCCTGCCTTCCGCTGCAATTGAAAAATAAGACTATGGCCAGTTTGAGGGCGGATAAGCAGACGTTCCCTTCGCGCACTTGGCGAATTTGTCACACATGCCTGGCCCTGACCCGGCTTGCAGATCGCGAAGTATCGATCTTTAGTCTTGATCTTGGGCTGTGTGCGCCGTTTAGTGCCGCCCCCGATTTGTCCAAAAGACGCATAAGGATCCAGAGTCGCTATGACTGCCGCTGCTATCCCGCCCGTACCCATGGCTCTGTTTGACACCCGGTTCGAATCTTTTGCGGAAACTCTGGTTGGCTCATTCAGACGTTATGGTTTTGCCGTCATCGGCGACCACGGGATTGATGCAGACGTCATTGAGGCCGCCACCTGGGAGACCAAAGCCTTTTTCGCGCTCAGTGATGAGACCAAGCGACGCTTTCATATCCCAGGACAGGGTGGGGCACGGGGCTACACCCCCTTTGGTATCGAAACGGCCAAAGGGGCGACCCAC
>JBKBWB010000053.1:0-9725 GCA_046289215.1 Asticcacaulis sp.
CAGCAGGATCAGGCCCGCGCTCCACAAAAGATCCGAAGCCGGAGCCGGTCCATTGCGGATCAAGAGTGTCTGAGACGAACCGGGCAAGGGCAGGGGCCCTGATCCCGTCGGCATCGGTTGGGCGGCAGCCTGTTCAACCGCCAGCGCCGCTTCAGACAGGCGGAAAAAAATCGCGTCGAGCCTTAGGGCAAAGCTGGCACTGGCACTGGAATGGGCGCTGGCCGGATCGGACACTGCAGGATTGGGCTGGGTCAGGGCACGGGCGATCTCATCTGGCCCCTGGGTCAGAAGGTGATACACGACGGTTTGGTAGGCCGGCCAGGCAGTGACAAACGCCAGAACCAACACAAGCCCGACAATGCGCGGCGACAGACGGGACAAGGACAGCTGGGTACGACCCGTGATGAAGCCATAGCCCAGAAACGCAATATAGAGGGTCAGTAGAATGGTCAGGGCGGCGCCAAGATAGCCCTCGGTCCCGAACAATCGCCCAAAACTGTCCTCTACCACCCGACTGATCTGACAATCGAGGCTAAGCAAAGCATCGGAAATACCGGCTTCGCCCGTCAAGGGAAGCGGGGGACAAGCCTTTATCATCCTTGGCCCCTGTGACGGGGGCGGTCCGGGACCGCGTCACCGGGCCATTGGGTTCCGGTCAGGGCTGCCCACCATTGTGACGGGGAGTCCCCGTGGGTCTCCCGAAGCGCGTCGAGACGACGCACGGTCGATTCCCGCCCGGACAAGATCGTCAGCAAATCCGGGGAGTCCGACAGGTCGAGCCGAACTACGACCGCTTCATGACCATGTTTGATCAGAAACGCCCGGCTGTTTACGGGCAGGGTGCGGATCAGACTGAGTTCGTGCGCGCTTAGCCCAAACCCGTCGCAATAGTCTTCGGACCGGGCCCGGGGATTGGGCATGAAGATCTGGGTCGCCGCTTGTTCGATGATGGCGGCGCTGATCCGGCTGCCCAAGGCATCGCCCGCGCTTTGCGTGCCAAAGCCCAGAATGGCGTTGCGCTTACGCAGGGTCTTCATCCAGTCTCGGATCCGGGCGGCAAACACCGTATCATCGAGGGCTTTCCAGCCTTCATCGATCAGGATCATGGCCGGGCTTCCATCCAACCGTTCTTCGATCCGATGGAACAGATACATCATGATCGGGGTCCGCAATCTCGGGGCATCCAGAAAGCGGGTCATGTCAAAGCCGACGATCCGGGCACTCAGATCAAGGGTATCGTCCGCTTGGTCAAACAGCCAGGCGGCTTCACCCTGATCGCACCAGGGCGCCAGGCGTGCGGCCAGGTCAGCCTGATGGGGGCGGGCATGGCCGCTCAACAACTCCCGGAAGTGACGCAGACGCCGCAAGGCCGGGTCCTGGGCGTACATGGCATCGAGCGCCTCTGTGACAACGACCTCTTCGGTCGCATCGTAACCATCTGGGCTAACGAGAGTCAGGATCAGATCGCGCAAAAAGGTCCGGTTTGACGGGGTATCCGGCAATTGCAGGGGGTTAAAGCCGCTGGGCTCCCCCGGACGCAGGGCCGTATAGGTCCCGCCGATCGCCCGGATAAACAGCTCTGATCCGCGATCCTTGTCGAACAGGATCGTTCGGGGGCGGATTTTCTGCGCCTGTGCGGCCAGAAAATTCAAGACCACGGTCTTGCCCGATCCGGTGGGGCCGATCAGGGTGAAATTGCCCAAATCCGCCGCATGGAAATTAAAGAAATAGGGTGTGGCCGCGGTCGTTTCGAGGACCGTGACGGCCTCGCCCCAATGATTGCCACTCGCCTGTCCGAGGGCAAAGCCATGCAGGCTGGTCAGGGACGCGAGGGCGCTGACGGAAATCAGGGCGCGGCGGGCAATAAAGGCCTCATTGCCCGGAAACTGGGCCCAGAAGGCCGGTTCGGCGTTGATGTCTTCGCGGACGGCAACCGCGCCGGTATCCGCCAGAGCCGACAAGGCCTGCGCGGCGGCCTGATCAAGCCGGTCCAGATCATCGGCCCGGATATTGACGCTAAGATGGTGCTCGCCGAGGCTCATCAAGCCCGCCGTCAGTTCGTCCTTGGCCGCCATCAGTCCGGCCCGTAAGGTCTGGCTGTCGTCATCCGCAGCCCGAAGTCGGCGAAGCGCCAGATTGACCCGTTCCAGCCCGATCTGGCGGTCCACATACTGAAAGCTTTGCGACACCGTCAGCTCGAATGGCAGATGCAGCAAGGCATCCAGAACCCCTGGCCCGACTTGGGGCGGATAATCCTTGACCGAAATCAGGGTGCCAAACTGTTTCTCCGCGCCCGCCCCCTGAAGTTCGTATGCCCGAAGGCCGAAGCTCAGGCGTTGTTGGGGCAGGGCGTGCCCCAAATCCTCGGCGGCCAGCGGCGAGGGTTGCTGGATCGGCCGCATCTCGCCATGCAAAAGCGCAGACAGGAACTCAAGCGGCTCCGAGCCCGTCCCCCCGTTCAGACTATAGGTGCCAAGTCGGCGTGGCCCATAACGGGTCAAGGCTGCCATCAGGGCATCCCGCGCGGCATCAAGATCCCGCAAGGCCGTCTCAAGAGACTCGTCCCCAGACTGAGCCCCGAACAGGCGGCTTATGGCCTCGGCCAGCCCGGCCTTGCCCTTGGCCGGACGACGGACCAGGGTCAAGAACAGATCGTTGACAAACAAGGCCCGTGACGCCAGCCGCTCGCGCCAGCGTTCATCGATCAGGGTTGTCACCGGATCGTCGAACGTGCCCTCAGGCGTAACAGAAACCCGGCGTCGCAAAATATGATGGTGTACGATCAGACGGGAGTCGCCAATGGCTCGAAAGGCGTTGTCGCGCAGGCTGTGGAGGGTGTTAAGGTCTAAAGTGTCGGCTGTCTCGAAACTAAAGCCTTCGAGATAGATGACCTGCATCAAGCCGCCATCACGGAGTCGAAGGGTATGCCCATTGACGAGGTGATCATAGGGCAGACGCTCACCGATTTTCTGTTCCCGGGTCCCGAGTCCAGACAGGTCTTTCCACATCACAGACCTCAGGGCTGGTAGCTGTTACAGCGCCAGAACCGATAGTTCCGGACACGCGGGGTGCGGCTGACGCGGGTGAGCCAGAGGTCAAACAGACGGGGTTCACGAAGACTGGCCAGATAACCGACCCCATGCACACCAAGGGCTACGGCCAGAGCCCAGAAGCTGCGGGTAATCAAAAACGCTTCCAGGGTAATCACCGCATTAAGAATGAAAAAACCATAGGTGACCCCGCCGAACATCTGGGGCTGGGTCAGGGCGCGGAATACCGGCACCCGGGTCAATGTAACCGGCGCCTCAGCCATGGATTACCCGACCGTGCTGCGGATACCGGCGACTATGGTGGCCGCGCCGAACAGGATAAAGATCCCGAGGATCACCGTGCCGCCAAAGCGCCAGTTCATCCGCCCGCTCAGCATCATGAAGCCGATGGCGGCCACCGCGATCACGGCCACGGCTGTGGCGACGTTGCCGAGCAGCGTGCCCTGGATCCAGTTGAGGGCCTTAACGATCGGACCGGATCCCGACGGATCTTGAGTCATGGCCTGGGCCCAAACTGGGCTAGATGCGAACATGGCGGCGATCAGGGCCGTCAATCCCGTCAGACGCGGACGAAGAAGCATGGTCAGGGCCTCAGGAACAGGGGGTGGCAGTACGGCGTGCAGGCACAGGATCGGCCTTTGTGCTCAGCCGGTCAAGGATCCGTGAAATATAGGTCAAGGTTTCCGCATAGGGGGGGATGCCTCCATGGCGATCCACGGCACCCGCTCCGGCATTGTACGCTGCCAGCGCGAGATCCAGACGCCCCTCGAAGCGGTCGAGTTGGCGGCGCAAATAGGCGGCCCCACCCCTGATATTGGCCGCCGGATCCCTGGGATCAACACCCAGTTCGCGAGCGGTCGCGGGCATCAGTTGCATCAGACCGATTGCGCCCCGGGGGGACACGGCTGAAGCGTTAAACCCGGACTCCTGGCGGATCAGGGTCCCGATCAGATCCGCGCTCAACTGATAATCCCGCGCAGCGGCATTGATTTCGGATTCGAATGGAACAGAAGTTGCTGCGGGTTCAGAGGCTGGTGTAGCGCTTGGCGGCAGAGAGGCACACAAGACGGAAAACTGTCCATCGTCTGACAGCTCGAATACTTGAGCAGCACTCGGCACAGCAAGGCCTGAGAGCAAAAGGCTCAAGACCATCGTGATCCTTCCGGACACTGCCTTACACATCACGACGTCAATGACCTTAAAGGAAGCCCAGCCGCGGGGTGTTGAAATTCCGCAAGTTGGGGAAAATGCTGTTCAGGTCGGTATCGGATACCCCAAACCAGCTTCCGAGCGTCGCCGCATACTGGTCAACCGAGGTGGTCGGAATAAAGGACGCGCCGGTCATGTTGGGATTGCTAAAGCCCGCGATGTCCATGCCGATGGTCGGGAATTGACCATACATATCCTTACCCTTGACCGCGCCGCCCATGATCAGTTGCGCCCCGGCCCAGGCATGGTCGGTGCCATCGCCGTTGGTGTTGAACGTTCGCGAAAAATCCGAGGCGGTAAAGGTCGTGACATTGGCGCGCATGTCCACCCCGCCAATATTGCCCAGGACCTGATCGAAATAGGTCAAGGCTTGATCTACCTTGGACAGGTTGTTGGACTGGTCCCGGTTCTGATTGTCATGGCTATCCCAGCCGCCGAGGCTGACGAGGAAGACCTGGCGCTTGAGCCCAAAGGCCGGGCCTGCCGCAATCATCCGCGCGACGGTGCGCATCTGCAGTGCAAGACTGTTGGTCTCGGTTGCGCCGGTGGCCGGGTTGACATAGGCCGGGGGCGACGGCACGGCGGTGACGACGGCGCGGCTGAACACCTCGTTGACCACCTGGGCCGCGCCAACCGAGCGTCCGGTTACAGCACCATGGTCATTGGAAAAGTCAGACACGCTACTGGTGCTGGTGATGATATCCCGAAGCGCCGCCGGGGCCGTCGAAGACCCGAACAGTGACGAGGCCGTCACACCATTGACCGACACCGCCGGGGCGTTGTTGGTCGACAAAGGATACTGGACGACATTGCGTCCGGACAGGAACACGGCCGTGCCCGTCGCGGTAATGGCCGTAAAGATCGTATTCTGACCGTTCTGGCTCATCAGGACGTCGCCCATGCGACCGCCCCAGCCGACACGGGCGCCTTCGGTGGCCCCGGCCTGCCAGGTCGATTGCTGGTCGTTGTGGGAAAACAGGCTGGCCGGAAGGGGCACACTGCGGGCCTGATACTGAGCCTTGGTCGTGGGCTGGATGAGTGTTCCAACATTGGCCAGCACGGCAAGGCGGCCTTGATCGAACAGGCTTTTGGCTCCGGTCATCAGCGGATGCAAGGCAAAGGTCCGGTTGCTGGCACTGGTGCCGGCTGGAATGGCCTGGGCGGTGCGCGGAACAATCGGCAAAACGCCGCCCCAATGCTCTGGACGGCCCAGCGCCGAGGTGCGGCCTGTGACCGGATTGACCTGTCCCACGGGGGTGGCCGCAGTGCCGACCGGCATCAGTGCAATCGGATCTGAACCTTGGTTGCGGGCCGTAAAATAGCGGCCCCAGGAGTCGCTGTCGGTGGCCAGGACCATGTTGTTGGCGTCATTGCCGCCAAACAGGAAGATACAGACGAGGGCCTTATAGTCTCCGGCACTTTGAGCTGCGGCGGACCCGGTCGCGGCCAGTTGCAGGCCAAAGGCCGACGCTGTGGACAGTCCAGCCAGTCCCATGCTGAAGCGAAGGAAGGCGCGGCGATCATGCTGAGCGGTCATGCGGGCAAGTCCTTGGGATCAGCGTTGGGCAAGATAGTCGGGCGACGCCATGCTCAGCAGCACGGCAAGCCGGACACGGTTGAGCTTGGCGGCGTCGATCTGGGTTTGTCCGGTTGCCGGGATGGCCACAGAGGTGACCGCGGTTGTGATGCGGGTCTTCAGTGCCTCGGGCATGCTGCCGCCATAAAGCAGCAGGTCCATGCGGTTCACGAGCGCCGCCGGATCCGTGGCCAGGGCCAGCTCCTTGGTGTAGGCCGACTTGATGTCGTTGCTGGATCCGATCCCGTTGGTGATCACCCCTTGCATGACATTAACATAGGCTGCCGTGGTTACTTCGTCCGTGATCTGCATCTCCGGCGCGACTTTGTTCTTTCCACCCAGAGTCGTGTTGGGCGGGATATAGCCCGGTCGGAAGAAGTTGAACACCGAGGGTGAGGTTAGCGGCGACTGGTTGAGCGAGGTCTGGGCCGATGTCGACGTCATGCGCCATCCGCCGCTGGTCGAAGTCGCCTCAAAAGCCCGCATCCAGTGCGTCAGGCGAATAACCGGTTCGCGCAGTTTGCCATAGGTCGGGTCGGACGAGGCGGTCCGCGCTTCCGAGTCCAGAAGGATAGCTCGTACAACCGCGGCCATATCCCCCCGGACACCCGAACCGTTGTCGATAAAGACATTGGTGACCCGCCGGACATAGGCCGGGGAGGGGTTAGAAGTCACCAGCCGCTGGATCAACTGCTTTGAGATGAACGGCGGCGTATTCGGATGGTTGAAGAGCGTATCGAGGGCAATTTTCACATCGCCGTTCGTATCCACTGTCGTTGACGCCGGGATGGTCACGCCAAGAAACGTCTTGGCCGAGGTCGAGTGATAGTTTGCGTAGGCAATCATCGGGCGGGTAAAGGCTTCCGGAACCCGGCTGCCGCCGCCAAAGGTCGAATTGGTCGGGGTCGGATGATACCAGGACAGGCCCGTAAAGACCCGGGCCAGCCCTTGAATGTCCGCATTGGTATAGGTCGGCTGGGTATTGCCGAACAGATCCGTCTTTAGCGAGCCATCCGTATTCAGCTCATGCAGGCCGATGGTGAAGAGCTGCATGACTTCGCGGGCATAGTTTTCATCCGGATTGCGGCCCGTGGCCGGGTTTTCCTTCTGGTTGGCCAGATAGGTCAGATACTGGCCCATGGCCGGATGATAGGTGACATCCTCTAGTAAGGTCCGGAAATTACCAAAGGCGTTCTTGCCCAGCATGTCGTAATAGGATGCGAGCGTTCGCGCATCGATATTGCTGACGTAGGAGACGACGAAGATCTCGGAAAGGGCAAACTTGACCCGCTGGCGCAACTGGTCCGGGTTGGTCGCAGCCTGTTTGTAAAAGCTCTCGTAAAACTGTGTCGACGACAGGCTGGCGTTGGCATTGGTGGCCCGAAGTTCGACCAGTCGGGCGTCCATCTGTTCAAGATGGGTGGTTCCGACCGTAAGTGCCGTCTGGGCCGAGATCCACTCGCCGTAACCCGTTGAGCTGATGGCGCCGATGTCCGCATCATTGGCCCCGAAGCTGGCCTGGGCGAGGAAACGGCTGGCTTCCGCCTGGGTCGGGCGGACAACCGGGGCCGTACCACCCCCTCCCGACCCGCCTCCGCCGCCATCACTGCCGCCCCCGCCACCTCCGCCTCCGCCACAGGCGGACAAGGCCAAGGCGGCGGACAGCGCCAAAACAATAAATGACTTGAAGCGGGGGCGAATAGTCTGGGGCATGATGCAGATCCAGCACGAAATTTATAAAACTATAAACCCGAAATGTGACATGTAAATGATATTGTTCTGAGGCATAAATCGCTTGAGGTGCGGGATGAATATTTGTAAAGTAACGATATAAATTTTCTTGCCAGATTATATATTTATAGTGCTTATGTTTAACATGATAAATTTTTGAATAATTTGAAAAAAATACAAGGAAAATGAGATTTTATATTTTAGCAATTTTCGAAAAATGCTCTGGCATATCAAATTTTTCATTCTTGCTCGGATATTATTGTTATTTTTGCGTATTTAAATGCTGCATGATGATTTTTTAATGCTGGATAGTTTCAAATGCTGTGATGTCGCCCATGCAGGGGGTTGAATTTCTGCAGTTTTTCGCGCCAAAGTGTCGGCCGTGGTGGTGGATTTTTTCGTTTACAAACGTATTTCATTGTAATACGATCTGGATATGGCTTCGCTGACAACCCCTTTGAGTGTTCGCTTGACGGAAGGTGACACCGCATTTCTCTCCTTGTTGGAGGTGGATGGCGCGGTGACGGCCAGCGACAAGATCCGGGCTCTGATCCGTCAGGCAAGGCGCCGGGCCGAACCCGTCGCGACATTTGAAGATGCCCTGTCCGTCAGCCACCAGCAGTTTGCGCCTGCTGTTCGCGGTCTTCATCTGATAGAGCAGGACCGCGGGTGTCGTTCTGACGTGGTTTTCGGGCTTTTGGCGACTGCAGAAGCTTTTGTGGCCTTGGCCATGACCGCGCCAGGCAAAGAGGCTTCTGTCGCGGATTTGTCCCGGTACGAAGCACGTCTCGTTGAAGCCGCAGCGCGTCTGTCAGAGCAATTGTTGCGCTGGGCCCTGACCCCAACTGCCCCCGCCTATGATCCCGATGTGGTCTCGCGGCGGATCGCGGGTCTTGTCGAAATACTAAAACTCGTTTCTGCGGCTCGGGCCGCGTCCCCAAGGGAGGGTCATGACCATGGTTGAGAGCTTGAGCACCCGCGTAGGCCGGATCATTTCGGGTAGTGCCCATGCCTTGGTCGATGCGGTTGAAGGGGCCATGCCGGATGCCATCATTCAGCAGGCCTTGCGTGAAATCGACAAGGCCGTGGATGAGGTCCGCACCGACTTGGGCCGTACGCTGGCTGGGAAACATCTGGCGGGCAAGAGGTTGTCTGAGCAAAGCAGCCGCCACGAAGAGCTGTCGTCCCAGATTGCCTTGGCTTTGCGAGAAGGGCGTGATGATCTGGCGCGCGCTGCCGTCGAGCACCAAATGGACATCGAGGCGCAGATACCGGTGCTGGAAAGCACAGTGGCCGACGCGGCAAAGCGTGAGAGCGAGTTGGAAGGCTATATTGCGGCCCTCCAGGCCAAGCGTCGGGAAATGGAAGAGGCCTTTCAGTCCATGATGCTGGCCCGCGCCCAGGGGGCGCAAGCCGCCGGTGCACCGACCGACGCTTCGGGTGGCCCCAGTGTGAATCAGCGGGTTGAAAATGCCACCAGCGCCTTTGACCGTCTGATGATGCGCGAGGGCGCGCCATCGCTGGGCGGAGTCGACCGCGAGCGCAGTTCTAAGATTGCCGAACTCGATGGAATGGCGCGTCGTAATCGTGTCGAAGAACGGCTTGCGGCGCTCAAAGCCCGAGACGCTGACAAAGCGTAAGGGTCAGGTATGTCGGGATTTCTGCTATCCGGTGACAATGTCCCCTTCATGGCCGCACTGGTCCTGATGGTGTTGATCGGGATCGCCGAAGCGGTGGGCCTTGGCGGGGGGCTCACCGTGGGAGAGGCGGCCGATTTGCCGGACGGGGATGTCAATGTGGAAACCCCGTCCTTGCTGTCTTGGCTCAATGTTGGGCGCTTACCCCTGCTGATGTTGATTGTGGTGTTCTTGTTTGCCTTTGGTTTGGTGGGTCTATTGGGACAACAGGTCGTTGCGACCGTTTTGGGGCGACCGGCCCCGTGGTTCTTAGCCGCGCCGCTTGCTTTTGCCATGGCTATGCCGGTGACCCGGACGTTTGGACGCTGGGTGGCGACGGTCATGCCCAAGGACGAGACCTCGGCCGTAACGCGCAATAGCCTTGTCGGTCGGGTTGCCGTGATCACCACCGGCGAGGCGCGGCAGGCCAGTGCTGCCCAGGCCCGGGTTCGGGACGAACACGGCCAGGCCCACTACGTCATG
>JBKBWB010000054.1:0-9508 GCA_046289215.1 Asticcacaulis sp.
GTTGCCCGCCCCGAACGAGCCGCCGATCAGCACCGTGAACTTGGGCACATTGGCGGAGGCCACGGCGGTCACGAGCTTCGCGCCATCCTTGGCGATGCCGCCCGCTTCATATTTCCCCCCGACCATAAAGCCGGAGATATTCTGAAGGAAAATCAGCGGGATCTTACGCTTGCATGCTAGCTCGATGAAGTGCGCCCCCTTCAGGGCGCTTTCGGAGAACAACACACCATTATTGGCCAGGATCGCGACCGGATAGCCCCAGATCCGGGCAAAGCCACAGACCAGGGTCGTGCCATAAAGGGCCTTGAACTCGTCAAACTCGGAGCCATCCACCAGACGGGCAATCACCTCGCGCACGTCATAGGGGGCGCGTACATCGGTGGGGATCAGGCCATAAAGCTCCTCAGGGTCATAGGCCGGTGGGACCGGCTCCTTGACATCGAGGGTATGGGTTTTGACCGTGTTCAGGGTGGCAACGATATTGCGCACGATCTCCAGCGCATGGTCATCGTTGACCGCCACATGATCGACCACGCCTGAGCGGCGGCCATGGACCTCGGCCCCGCCCAGTTCCTCGGCGGAGATCACTTCGCCGGTCGCAGCCTTGACCAGCGGCGGCCCGCCCAAGAAAATGGTGCCCTGATTGCGGACGATCACGGTCTCATCGGACATGGCCGGGACATAGGCCCCGCCCGCCGTACAAGAGCCCATCACACAGGCGATC
The DNA here is from genome assembly GCA_046289215.1 of Asticcacaulis sp. Classification (GTDB taxonomy): domain Bacteria; phylum Pseudomonadota; class Alphaproteobacteria; order Caulobacterales; family Caulobacteraceae; genus Asticcacaulis. The sequence goes on from JBKBWB010000054.1 coordinate 725, forward strand.
TGGGGGATACCCTCGGCGCTCATCCGGGCCTGATTGTAGAAAATCCGACCAAAATGCTCGCGGTCCGGGAACACCTCGGCCTGGTGCGGCAGGTTGGCCCCACCGGAATCAACCAAATAGATACAGGGCAGACGGTTCTCAAACGCGATCTCTTGCGCCCGCAGGTGCTTTTTTACCGTCAGGGGGAAATAGGCCCCGCCTTTGACGGTCGGGTCGTTGGCCACAATCATGACCTCGCGTCCGCTGACCCGGCCAATGCCGGTGATCATACCCGCGCCCGGCGCCTCGCCATCGTACATGCCATGCGCGGCCAGAGCGCCAACTTCGAGAAAGGGCGAGCCAAAATCCAGCAGCTGTTCGACCCGATCGCGCGGCAACAGCTTGCCCCGGCTGACATGACGCTCGCGCGACGCCTCGCTGCCGCCCCGAGCGGCCTGCTGCACCTGCTCGCGCAAGGCTTCAACCAGCGCCTGATTGTGCGCGCGCAGGCTGTCAAACTCTGCGGAAGCCAAAGAGAGATTTGTCTTGATCCGGCGATTAGAGGGCATGATGCGCCATGAAAAATTGTTGATACGTCATTGTCTTACCCCCTTCTCGCGCAAAGGCACAAGATCGTTTCTTCATGAACCTTGTGGCCCAGACCCAATCGCCGTTTGCTAATCTCGACCTTATATGCGGAACATGGCTAAGCGAGTCTCGCACAGGATAGACGGCCCATGAACGGTCCAACAGAGCGCGCGTCACATGAATCGGTGCTTGCACGGATTTTTGAAGGTCAGGCCCCCGAAGAAACAAGCTGGTTCACCCTGTCTGGCGGTGCCCCGTTATTTTCAGCCGGGGAAGCCGCCGATACTCTGTTCCTGTTGAAAGCCGGACGCCTGGGCGTTTATAGGGCCGGAACGGATGGCCAGCCCGTGCTGGCGGGCCTCGTACGCCCGGGCGAACCGGTGGGTGAAATGGCCATGATTGCCGGCACCAACCATACGGCCACGGTTGTCGCCCTTCGTGACAGTGAGATCGTCGCCCTGCCCCGGGACGCCTTTTTGCGCACCATTCCGGCACACCCGGACCTTTTGATGGATCTGGCCCGCACCGTGGTCTTGCGCACGCGCGACGCCGCCCCGCTGTCGGAACCGCGTGTGTTCGCCTTTCTGGGCCTGACCGAAGCGCCGGTACGAGACCTGACCGAGGCGGTCGCCCGTACGGTCCGGAATATGGGCTTCAGCGTTCGGGTTGTGACGAGCGAGGCGGTTCGGTCGGCTGACAGCTGGTTCGCCAGTCTCGAAGACAGCCACGACTATGTCTTCTACTGCGCGGGATCCGAAGATAGCGGCTGGCGTAACCTCTGTATCCGCCAGGTCGATCATCTGTTCTGGGTCGCAGATAGCCAAGAAGAGATCTGCAACCCGTTGGTCCGCAGTGAAGACCCGCTGGCGCACTTGCGCGAACCTGACCTTGTGTTGCTGCACCCTCCCCGCACGCCGCCCCACGGAACCGGCCGCTGGCTCGATGCAGTTCGCCCCGGACGCTGGTTTCATCTGTGCCAAAGCCTGAAAGCGTCGGACCTGGAGCGTTTGGCGCGTTTGGTGACGGGGCAATCGGTGGGGTTGGTTCTTTCCGGAGGCGGCGCGCGGGCTTTTGCCCACATCGGGGCGATCCGCGCCTTGCGCGAGGCCAGGATCCCGATCGATTTCGTGGGCGGGGCCTCGATGGGTGGGATCATTGCCGCCACCCTGGCCATGGGCTGGGATCAGGCTGAGTGCGACAAGCGCATGCGCGCAGCTTTTGTTGACTCCAGCCCGCTCGATGACATCGCCTTTCCCCTTTTGGCCATGACCAATGGCAACAAAGTCGATGCCCGGCTTGAGACCCATTTTGGCGATGTGGCCATTGAAGACCTCGGCCTGCCGTTCTTTTGCGTTTCTTCGAACCTCACAACCGGCACACACCTCTGCCACCGACGTGGTCGCCTGCGCGAGGCCTTGCGGGCTTCCATCTCCTTGCCTGGGGTGATGCCGCCCGTGGTGATGAATGGTCAGGTGCTGGTGGACGGGGCGGTCATGCGCAGCTTTCCGGCGGATCTGATGCGCGACATGCACCTAGGGACCGTGATCGGCGTCGATGTGACGCGCGCTCGGGGGCTGGATCCGCAATCCCTGGCGCTCAACAAGTCGCTGGGCGACTGGGTGCTGTCGGGTGATTGGCGCAAAGGACCGCCGATCGTGTCGGTGCTGATGCGATCTGCCACTATCACCACAGCGTCGGACCTCGCCGAAAGCCGCCGGGCCACGGATTTTCTGGTCATCCCCCAGCCTGCGGGCGTCGAGATCCGCGACTGGAAAGCCTATGACCTGGCCGTTGCGGCGGGCCATGCGGCGACCCGCACCATGTTGTCCAAGCTGGACTGTCCTTTGCCGCTGCTGCGCATACGGCGGCAAACCGTGCACCCGGATGTGCCGCTGATCACCTTTGACCGCGACGAGCAAAGGCTGGCGACGCGCCTCGGAGATCCGTCTCCCTCAGCTGCGCTGGGCGACAATAAACAGGCGCGGAAACGGAAATAGGATGGTCCCGTCGGGCTCTCGGGGAAAGAGAGGCCCAATTCGCGTCCGCAAATCCTCAAGGAACCGCTCCTGTAACGACAGGGTCGGCAAGGCCTGAAGATAGGGACGCAGAACAGTGCCACGCATCCAGTCAAACACCGGATCTTCCCCTTCAAGGACATGCATGTAGGTCGTCGACCAGATTTCCAGCCGCGACGCCCAGGGCTTGATCCAGCGGTAGTAGGTGTCTTTCGGCGCGATCCGTACCGGCCCCTAGGCATCGGCAAGATATTCAATCCAGTTCGGATCGTGCACCGTCTCGCACAGGATTTCCCGCCACAACACCTTGTGCGTGGTCGGCATCTGACAGGCAAACATGCCGCCGCTATTGAGGTAGCCCATCAACCGTCCAAACAAGGGTTCGTGATCCGGGACCCATTGCAAGGCAGAATTGGTGAAAATCATGTCCACCGGTCCGCGCGGGGTCCAGCGGGTGATATCGTCTTCAATCCACGTCACATCACTGCGACATGTCCGCGCCCTATCCATCATATGGGGGCTAGCATCCAGACCATAGACATCGGCCTTGGGATGGCGGGTTTTCAACAGGACCGTCAACTCCCCATCGCCACAGCCGAGATCCCAGATTTCGCGGGGCTCAAAACTTGTCGGAATCTGTAACAGCAAATCCAGCGCCGGACGTTCCCGATATCGGGTAAACCGGGCATACAGGTCCGGATCCCAGCGATGGGTCATAGAAAAGTCCTGATGGTTAATCCACAGGGCTAGATCTAAAGACTTCTTCCTGATGAAGCGTAAACACCCAACTTGACGTTGGGCGCAACATTTGAGTGATTGCCGATAAGTATAAATTTAGTTGTTGATCAGTTCGCGACCAATCAAGAAACGGCGGATTTCATTCGTTCCCGCTCCGATATCGTAAAGCTTGGCATCACGCAGCAGGCGTTCGACAGGCCACTCACGAAGATACCCCGCCCCGCCGAGAGCCTGGATCGCTTCGAGCGAAACCTTGACGGCATTTTCCGAGGCCAGCAGGATCGCACCAGCCGCATCAAAGCGTGTGGTCTTGTTGGCATCACACGCACGCGCCACAGCATAGACATAGGCGCGGGCGGAATTGAGCGCCACATACATGTCCGCGACCTTGGCCTGCATCAGCTGGAAGCTGCCAATCGGCTTGCCGAACTGTTTACGCTCGCGCACATAGGGCAGCGCCACATCCAACGCCGCTTGCATGATCCCCAGCGGCCCAGCCGCCAGCACCGCGCGCTCATAGTCGAGCCCCGACATCAGCACCCCGGCCCCGCCATTCAGCGGCCCCATGATGTTTTCGGCGGGCACTTCGCAGTCCTCGAACACCAGCTCGGCCGTGTCCGACCCGCGCATACCCATTTTCACCAGCTTATTGCTGACGGAAAAGCCTTTCATGCCCTTCTCGATCAGGAACGCGGTGATGCCGCGGCTGTGGGCCTCCATGTCGGTCTTGGCATAGACCACCAGCGTGTCCGCATGCGGCGCATTGGTGATCCAGAACTTGGTGCCATTGAGAATGTAGCGGTCACCTTGCTTGTCGGCGCGCAGCTTCATCGACACGACGTCCGACCCGGCTTCGGCCTCGGACATGGCCAGCGAGCCGACATGCTCCCCGGAAATCAGCTTGGGCAGGTAACGGGCCTTTTGCTCAGCCGTGCCCCAGCGGCGGATTTGATTGACGCAGAGGTTGGAGTGCGCGCCATAAGACAGGCCAACCGAGGCCGAGGCCCGCGAGACCTCTTCCATCGCCAGCACATGCTCCAGATAGCCAAGCCCCAGGCCACCGTCTTCTTCCTCAACAGTGATGCCATGCAGGCCCAGTTCGCCCATCAGTGGCCAGAGGTCGCGTGGGAAGCTGTTGGTCTCGTCGATCTCCGCGGCCCGGGGCGCGATCTTGTCGGCGCTGAACCGGCGGGTGGTTTCGCGAATCGCCTCGGCGGTTTCACCGAGGCCAAAGTCCATATCGGGAAGGGTTTGTGTGCTCATGCGACAATCGATAGCACGAAAAAAACGGCCTTTAAATAACAGAAATCGGGGCATGATCCGCTCATGCCCCGACACTAAATTAGCATATTATTCGGGATTTAATCCCTTACGCCACCAAGGCGCTTGAGGAAAAAATAGACCGAGATGGATATGCAGGTCACTCCGGCAACCGCGAGAATGATCGCCAGATTGCTGTAGTTCTCAAGGAAACCTGCCGGGGCAATCGGCTGTTCCTTAGCGCGCAGGAACGAGGCCATAGCAGCCCCCAGGGCCATGATCCCCAGGGTGCTGACTGCCCCCATCAATAAGAGGGGTTGAATATTGCGCCCTGACGTTTCGACCTCGTCCGTTTCCGGTACAGCAATGCGCCCATTGACGGCCGTATCCCAGCCATCTTCGTCGTCATATTCAGACTGAGAGACAAAACCCTGAGCCGAAGGGGCGAAAACCATCGGAGGCTGTTGGCGCAAGGTTGCCTCGACCGGATCGACCGGAGGAATAGGCGGCGTCAGCGGAGGACTGTAGGCCTGGGCCGTGGCCGCGCCCTGGGCACTCGCCTGGGGTGCGGTTTGCGGCGCCGCGGACATCATCGGGCGCGCAGTGACGCCGGTTTCCGGCCTGGAAGGGAATGGCACGACCTGAGCATTGCTCTGCTGGACTGAGGCGCTCGCTTGAGATGGGACCGCCGACGGTCTGGGCGTGGCTTGGGATGCAGAAGGAGCGACGACTTGTGGCGGAGGCAAGTTGGACGGCGGAATCCGCGTTGGACTCAGCGCCGCCGGTGAAATCGCCGTCAGGCCAATTGGCAGTGGCTCTTCGGTTTCCGACGAAACTGGCTCCGGGGTGGCGCGGCGTTGATCTGGCGGAATATGCGAGACCGGACGGGCAGGTTGCGGTGTCTGGGGGGCCGTACCGGCAAAGGACGCGGCATTCATGAGAGACGGTGCCGCCGGAGTCGTCACAACAGCGGGTTGCGGAGCCGTGTTTTGGGGCGCGGAGGGTGGCGCAGCTGCAGGCTTGAGCGGCGGTAACATACCACTGAACCCGGCCGCCATAGGGCGCGGCGCAGGGGCCGGAGGCGCCGTACGCTCATTGTCCGTCTTTACTGGATCCTGAACGGGCTCTGGTTCAGCAGGAGTGGCTGCAACTGGAATCGGTTGCTGTTGCGGCGTCGTTGACTGCGGCTTCTCCGGATTTGCTTGTGTCGCATTGGCGTGAGCGGGGGGTGTCCCTAGCGCAGACAGTTTTGATCCCATCCCGGCATAGGGCGAATAGAACGACATCATCAGCGACGCCGCGGCATCGCGCGCCGGAGTCGGAGCAGAAGCCGGAGTTTGAACGGGAGCTTGAGCTGAAACCTGCTCATGGCGAGGCGCAGGATCTTGCTCAGTGCGAACTTCAGTTGGCGACGAGACGGGCGTCGTGGCCAAAATGCGATCCGGCGAACCGGTTACGGCCACTGTGTCTGAGGCCGTTGGCACAACCGGGGTCTGTCTTGGCGCGACGACAGGAGCCGACGATACAGGCGCAACCGGCGGTGTGGATGCGGTTGGCGTCGGGTCTGGCGTCGGGGCTGAAGCCTGTACGAGAGGCGGAACTGGCGTCTGGATCGGTGCCTGATCGGCAAACGCACTGCGGGCCAACGGCGGCACCGGCGTGTGGCTTGCCGGACGGACAGGCTCAGGGGCTTGCGGGGCGGCAGGAGCCGGATCCGTCAGCCTTATGACTTCAGGACGACTTGGCGCAGGAGCCTGAACTGGGGCCTGAACTGGGGCCTGAATCTGAACTGGGGCCTGAATCGGAGGCGTTACAACAGGAGCGGCTTGAACGGGCGCTGTCTGAATAGGCGCCGTCTGTACAGACTGTGGAGCCGCAACTGACGCTGTAGTCTCCACCGGTGTCGCCCCTTGTGGGGCCAAATTCACGACCGGCTTGACCATCGGGCTGGAGGGCGGAACTTCATCCTGTTCCGGGGTCAGGAACAACGCCTTTTCGGCGGCGCGACGACGGATCAGCGGGGCCAATACATAGGTCTGACCGTCAAATTCCGCGCTGTGCCAGGCATCCATGGCCAAGGCGGCATCGGTCATGCGCCCCTCGTTCAGGCGCTTGAGCACATCTGAAGTACGAAAAGCCTCAACCCCGATATTGAAGCAGAACGAGGCCAGGGCATCGAACTGGTTCTGGGTCAGGCGGACATGTACATCGGCATTCAGACATTCCGAAACCGGCATAAGGTCATAGCGCAACAAAGCATCGGCATCTTCGGCTGTGACCTTTGCCCCCTCACGGGCAGAAAAGGTATGGCCATAGCCGACAGTCCAGCGGCCATCAGGCAGCTTTTCTGCCAAAGACCGTAGGCCTTCAAAGCTCTTGATCAGCTCGATCCCTGCCCGGGAAACTTTCTGACGCGCACGCATCGCAAACCCTGACCCAATTCGATACGGGAATAATAGCCCCGACCAGTCCAAGCAAGATACGGACCGTTAACTCTTTACATCAGGATTAAGGCAGCCAGACCAAGAAAAGTGAAAAAACCCACTACGTCTGTGACGGTTGTCACAAACACCGGCGATGACACCGCCGGATCCCGCCCCACACGCGATAACCCGAGCGGAACCAGCGTTCCCGCCAGTGCCGCCGCAGTTAAGTTTAGAAGCACCGCCGCCGCGATCACAAGCGCCAAACCCGCACTTTTGAACCAAAAATACGTGACCCCGGACAATAACAGCGCGAAAACCGCCCCATTCAACAACCCCACGCGGATTTCCCGCCAGACGGTGCGCAACGCGTTGGCCGCCGTCAGCTCACGCGTGGCCAGCGCCCGCACAGAGACCGTCAGGGCCTGAGTGCCGGCATTGCCGCCCATCGAAGCCACGATCGGCATCAGCACCGCCAGCGCCACAAGTTGGGAAATCTCATTTTGAAACAGCGCGATAACTGTTGAGGCCAGCAAGGCCGTGATCAGATTAACCCCGAGCCAGGGCAGACGCGAGCGCATCACATCCAGCGTGGTCGAGTCCCGCCCTTCGTCGGACACCCCGGCGAGCGCGAGGATATCCTCGCGGTTTTCGGCTTGAATGATGTTAACGATGTCATCGACGGTAATCTGCCCCACAAGCCGCCCGCCCGCATCGACGACGGGCACCGAGATCATGTGGTATTTTTCAAAGATATAGGCGACCTCTTCCTGATCGCTGTCGACCCCCACTTCGGTCACCGGTTCCATCAGGTCGGTGAGCGGCACATCCCTGCGGGTCCGCATCACCTGGCTGACAGCCACGGCCCCCACCGGGCGGAACATCGGATCGACCACATAGATGTCAAAAAACAGCTCCGGCAGATCCTCGGCCTGGGCGCGCATATGGTCGATCACCTGACCGACCGTCCAGAATTGCGGCGCGGCCACCACTTCGCGCTGCATGAGGCGGCCAGCGGTCTCTTCCTCATAGGCCAGGGTGGTCTGGATCGCCGCCCGCTCAGATTCCGGCATGTGCGCCAGAACGCGAGCCTTTTGATCCTCCTCAAGGTCGCCCAGAACCGTGGCCGCATCGTCGGAATCCAGCTCTTGCAGCACCTCGGCCAGGGCGTCGGGCGCCACCTGCTCGACCACTTCCTCGCGGATGGCGTCATCGAGTTCCGGCAGGATCTCGGCCAGAGCATCGGCGGGGATCCAGGGGATCACCTGCTCGCGGTAATCGGCAGACAAGAAGCCCATCAGATCGGCCACGTCCGCCGGATGCAGCGCGTCCAACAGCTCACGTAGGCGCAGGCCATCGCCCCGGTCCGCCGCATCGACCACCAGCTCGATATAGTCGGGGTTCAGGGCATAGTCGTCCTGAAGGGCGAAATCCTCGATCGCCTCGGGCGTATCTAGCCGGGCCTCATCCGCCCGTGCGCTCAAGACCAGATCGGCCTCTGGTCGCGGGGAGAGATTGGGGGTCTCGTTCGCGCTCATACCCTGCCCTCCTGTGCCGCCCGTCAAAAAAGGCATGCGCCGCCGGGGCGCGATTCTCAAGCCCCTTTAGGGCCGGAGTTCGAGCCCAGAGCACCGGGTTCGGAAGATAGTCAGGAAAAAGCCCCGTGAACTCAGCTCGACTTGCAGCTTGAGCAAGGAGAGAATGGTGCGGTCGAGAAGACTCGAACTTCCACGGGTTGCCCCACAGCGACCTCAACGCTGCGCGTCTACCAATTCCGCCAC
>JBKBWB010000055.1:0-9483 GCA_046289215.1 Asticcacaulis sp.
CAGCTGCGGCCGGAGCCGGTTGTTGTTGAGTCGTCGCAGCAGGCGCTGCGGCATCGGTGGCCGCCGGTGCCGCATCCGCGGGCACCGCAGCGGCCTGAGCGGCTGCAGCATCTGCTGCGAGTTTGGCGGCGGCTTCAGCGGCCTTGGCTTCGGCTTCGGCCTTGGCTTTTTCAGCCGCGACCATGGCATCGGTTTTACCGCCCTGCTTGAGCAACCAGGCTTCATACTCAGCCTGAGTCACGACATTGATCTGGATCGGCATGTAGGCGTGATCGACGCCGCACAGCTCAGAGCACTGTCCGTAGAACTTGCCCACTCGGTCAGCCTTGAACCAAGTTTCGTTCAAGCGCCCCGGTATCGCATCGGTCTTCAGGCCAAAGGCCGGAAGCGCGAAAGAGTGGATCACGTCATTGGCCGTGATCTGGAGACGCACCACCTTGTTGACCGGCACGACAATCGGATTGTCGACCGCCAGAAGATAAGGCTCACCGGCCTTTTTGGCGTCTGCTTCAGACAGATAGCGCTGCTCGTAGCCTTCGATTCCGTTGTCCGGATAGTCGTAGCCCCAGTACCACTGATACCCCACAGCCTTGATCGTCAGATCCGGCTTGGGCATGTCCTGATACTTGAACAGCAGGCGGAACGAGAACACCGCGATGAACATCAGGATCAGCACCGGCACGAGGGTCCAGATCACTTCAATCAGGGTGTTGTGCGAGAAGGTAGCAGGCTTCGGATTGGCTTTTTCGTTGAAGCGAACCACGATGTAGATCAGCAGTCCCAAGACCAGCAATACGATGGCCGTCAGAATTGGCATCACGATCGAATTGTGGAAAAAGATCGCGTCGTGTTTCAGCACCGAGGCTGCAGGTTGCAGCCCAATTGCTCCGTCCGTGGGTTTGCCCACGGCTTCCTGCGCCATCGCAACCCCTGCCCAGGCCATCCCGGACATGAGGCCTGCCAGTGCGCTGAACGCCCCGGCCCGATTCAGCCTTCGGATGCTCATCCGTGTTATCCTCATTGCTCTGCCCGGTGCCCCGGACATACCAGCCCATTCAACCGCGAGACATTCATTCCATTGTCATTCCGGGCCTGTTCAGAACCGGTCTGAGGGCGTCGTGACCTGGACCTTAAGTCCGGGACAAAACGGCGCATTGGACGAAATGTCTCACCCTATTCTGTAGTCCCTTACTGCCTTGCCGCCGACTTGCCAAGCACCTGATCTGCAAGGAGGTGGGCTTGCCAGTCGCTTTTGCGCACTCGATATGCCATCACAGGCATCTACCGGCCCAAAGGCTTAGTATTCCCTTCCGCTCCAGCAGGATTCCATGCCCGACACAGCGCCCTCGTTTACGTCGTCTCCCCTCCCCGTGGATCTTTTTCAGGCTCAGCAGATCCTGGATGACGCGGTCTCGGGGGCGGATGACGGGGAACTCTATATTGAGCGGACACAGTCCGAATCGCTCTGGTTTGACGACGGACGGCTGAAATCCTCCAGCTTTGGAGCCGATGCCGGTTTTGGACTGCGCGTGGTAGCCGGTGAATCGGTCGGTTACGGCAACGCCTCCAATCTTAGCCTAGAGGCGATTCGCAGAGCCGCCGGGGCGGCCGTGCTGGCCAAGCAAGGCTACAGCGGCACCCTCGCTGAGCGCCCGTCGCCGTCACCTCATAAACTCTACGCACCGGTTGATCCTCTGGAGGGGCCCGATTTTGCAGAAAAAATCAGCCTTCTTCAGACCATCGATGGCTACGCCCGAAGCCAGTTCCCGGATGTCGTCCAGGTTTCAGCCTCGGTGGTCGCCGAGCGGCGCTTGGTCGATATTCTGCGGCCCGGCGGTATGCACCTGAGCGATACCCGCCCCCTGGTCCGGATCAGTCTCGCCGTAACGGTTGAGCGAAATGGCCGCCGGGAGACAGCGTCACAAGGCGCTGGCGGCCGGACAATGTTTGAACAGTTTATTCGTCCCGAAGCGTGGCAAGCGATGGTCCATGAGGCCGTGCGTCAGGCCCGCACCAATCTTGATGCCATAGAAGCCCCAACCGGTGAGATGGACGTGGTGCTGGCCGCGGGTTGGCCGGGGGTTTTGTTGCACGAAGCCGTGGGACATGGCCTTGAGGGGGACTTTAACCGCAAGGGCACGTCTGCTTTTGCGGGTCGCGTGGGACAAAGGGTCGCAGCACCGGGGGTGACGGTGGTCGATGACGGCACTCTGTCTGAGCGGCGCGGCTCGCTTCATTTTGATGACGAAGGGACGCCAACCCACGCCACAACCTTGATCGAGGACGGGATCCTCGTCGGCTATATGCATGACCGCCAAAGCGCACGGCTGATGAACCTAGCTCAGACTGGAAATGGCCGTCGGCAGTCTTACGCCCATGTCCCCATGCCGCGCATGACCAATACCTTCATGCTGGGAGGCGACACCCCACAAGACGAGATGATCCGGAGCACCAAGCGTGGCCTGTTTGCTGTGAATTTTGGCGGCGGTCAGGTGGACATCACCAATGGCAAATTCGTGTTCCAGTGCACGGAGGCCTACCTGATCGAAGACGGTAAGATCACCGCCCCTGTCAAGGGGGCGACGCTGATTGGGGATGGCCCGAGCGCGCTTACCCGCATCAGCCATATCGGGAATGACTTTGCCCTCGATCCCGGGGTGGGCATGTGCGGCAAGGCCGGACAAAGTCTTCCGGTTGGGATCGGACAACCCAGTCTTAAAATCGGTGGACTGACGGTTGGAGGAACCGCCGCATAGAATTTTTCCGCTGACTCCCGATAACGTGATGGATGCAGCGAGCATATTGACACTTTTTGATTGATTCTATCTCAGTCACACGTCATGTGTATGGCCGAGCACAATCATAGGTGGAAAATATGCCCAGCAAAGGCTCGACTGATTTCCTGAAATCCAAAGCCGCGCGCATTTCTGTTCCTTCCCAAGCTTGGGGCCAGAGACTGCAGTATGCGCTAAATCGCCGTGGCGTCCGCAAACTCTATGCCCTTGCTGTTGAGTTGGGCGTTGATGAAAGCGCTCTCTCCCGCTGGCGTCAGGGGCGGTCCATCACCCTCGCCAATGCCGTTACCCTTTGTCAGACCTTGGATATATCGCTGGATTGGCTTTTGCTGGGTCGCGGTGAAATGGAAGAGCATCGGTCATCCGGACTGGCCAATCTCCGACCCAATTATACCCCTAGCGACTTACCCACACAGCCAATCGTGACCAAAGACACCCCGTCGACGGCACGTGAATTGCTGGATTGCTAGGATATGTCTGAGCAGGATGCCCTTACAGCCCCCTTGCTCGACTGGGGTAAAAGGCTACGCGACGCCTTGGCTGAAGCAGATGCCATGGAGGCGGCCTTATGCCGGTCATTAAACATTGACCCAAGCTCACTGAGCCGCTGGAAACGCAGCCAACCTATTGCCCTAACTCACGGAATGGCTCTGGCCGAGCGGCTGAATGTAACACTCGATTGGTTGTTTATGGGGCGACCCAACTGCAGCCCCACATCCTTACCGACACAGGGGTTGGCGCATCTTGTCACCCAGGTTGATACCAGCCAAGAAAAAGACGAGACGTCTCTTGGCCTTTCTGTGGGTGAGGTTTCAAATCCTGAAACCGATCGATCAAATTCAATGTTTCAAGATACATCTTTGGAAATCCCGGTTTCCGGTATCTCGGATGCAGAGAACTCATCTGTTTCACGCGCAATATTGCTGCATGCGGCGCCACTGGTTTCGATGGAGAACTCGGAAAATTTCAACTTAAAGTTGAATGGCTGTAAGGAGCCGCCTTTCAGCCTGCCGGTCAGGTCTGCGCCTGACCCCGTGGACTCGGAATCAAAGGAAACGCAATCCATGTCAACGTCTTACGAGATCGACATCACCATGTCTGCCAACACCGTCCAGACCCTTAAGCAACAGGGCTGTTCGCTGCTGGCCTTCAAAGCCGTGAAGACCCAGGTCACCAACGGGGCTCCGACCGTTTGGGTGAGTGTCAGCAACTATCTGACCAGCACCAGCCTGGTCTGGGAAGAAACCTACGCCGCCTATATCTCGGCGCAAAAGATCAAGAACAACGTCACGATCAACACCAACACCAACATTGCGGCTGATCTTGGCTATAATGTGCTGGTTGATCAGTACGGCAACCTGACAGCCAATCAGAACGGCGCTGCCGGGACGATCTCGATTATCAACCAGGCCGCAACGCCTTACACCACCGGCATTTCACAGGCCAGCGACAATGGTGGCATGCAGCCGCTCTGCGCCTTGCCGCTGAACGGCAACTTCATGGATCAGGTCACCCCGATCGAGAAAGTTATGCTGGTGTTCAGCAGCGGCATCACCAACACCGGAACAGTGCTGTATTCGATCAGCTCTACCGGTTTCATGATCGATCTGACCGGCGTCAACGACCGCAGCGTCGAGTTCGACGTCAACACTGGCTGGAATGCCAACGGGGCTTCCTGGGCCCAGGTGATCCCGGCCAATACCGCCCTGTCGCCGCTGCTCGTCACCAACAGCTAATTCGAGGACACCCCATGCCCGTTGTTAACTTTTTACCCCACACGTCCAATAACATTGGCGGCGGCGTCATTGCCGGAAACCTTAGCCTCACGGTCGCAGCTGGAAATGCGAATTTCACCGCAACCTATGGCACGCACATCATGGAAGACGGGGTTGTTGTCGCCGGCACCCCGACCATTTTACCGGTGAACGGGTCGGCCCTAGTACTCGAAAATGATAGCGGCGCAACCATCGTCGGCAACTACTGATACCTTGACTTAAGCAGAGGGATCGCAAGGCGACCCCTCTGCCTTTGATTTATGGGCGGCGAACCAACCATGCCAACCGCATTCCCGTTCACTCTGAGTTTAAGCAATCAGACCGTATCAGATCTAAAAAGCGCCGGAATGAAGCTTTATTTTTTCAGACAAAGCGCCACATCAACACTATCTGCAAGTCCACTCGTTCTGGATAGACAGGATAATTATCTCAACAACAATTCATATAATCTGGACAACGTATTTCAAGCATATATTTCCACAACACCCCTAAGTAACAATGCTCAAATTATCCCCGGGAGCACGATCGCGGCGTCACAGGGTCAGACCGTTATTGTGGACAGTGTCGGAACACTAAGTGTTCAAAACGGCGCGCCATCAAACGAAGCCGTATACTTCAGCCTCAGCAGCGGATCCTACACGGCAGGCCTTACGTCCGCTGGCCCATACAGCGGTAAATCAGCTCCCTTTGTCGGGTTCAATCTCGTCCCCAATCTGGGATCAGGTCTCGCCCCCAAAAATACGATCCTGATGGGCTGGTCGGCCTCCAGTTACAGTGTCGGCAGCCTGATGGCCTATGCGCCAAGCCAGTGCTTGCTCCTGAACCTGGATGCGTGCGGGGCCTCACCGACCTGCGTCTATGACAGTACAGCCGGATGGGAGAGCGGCTTGCCGGGAAGCAGCCTTGTCTCAGCCTATACCGCATTGAAATCCGTACTGATCGTTTCACCCGGCGGAAACCAGCCTTACGCCCAGCAGATCGGCGCTGTTTGAGCGCTTCGATAACGAAGTAATGTTGTCAACCCCATGAACCTTGCAGGAAATTAAGTAGGCAAGGTCAGAGGGATGGTCCAAACATGACAAAATGACAAAATTCCCGGGGCGAAAATGCGACTTTCAGGCAGTATCAATAAGCGATCCTCACAAATTCACATCCAAAACCGCATTTCATCTCGCGCAACGCTTCGGCTTTATGTAACCACTGGACTCGCTCTGTGCCTTGCTCTTTCGGCTCAATCTGCTCTCGCGCGGGATGATGCGGGCGCAGGCTTGCTGACCGATCCCAATGCCGCAGCAGACTCAGATGCCAATGTCTTGCGCTTTTCGGCTGCCTATTTCCGCGATGCCCAGCCCGCGACGGCTCAGGACATGATCAGCCGTCTTCCCGGCTTCACCTTCAAAGATAGCAATGATGTACGCGGTTTTGCGGGTGCGGCAGGTAATGTGCTGATCAACGGCAAGCGTCCGGCGACCAAATCAGCCTCCCTCTCCGCCCAACTGCAAAGTATCCCCGCGGCGGATGTGGTGGAAATAACCCTGATCCGTGGCGGTGCCCCCGGCATTGATATGCAAGGCCAGCCGGTCATCGCCAACGTCATCCGCAAAACCTCCGCCCAGACCTATGGGGCCGCCGAAGGTCAGCTGAACTACAATGGAGACAACCATGTGTCCGGGCGCGTGGCCATTGAAGGGACACGCCGGTCAGGGGATGAAACCCTTGAAGGCCGTCTGAGCGCCTATCGCTTTCGGGCTGACTTTACAGGCAGCGGAGAGAGACAACGGTTTGCCCCAGATGGACGGCTGATCAGTGCTGTCCCCTATGCTTCGGAGGCAGGCGGGCGCGGCCTGTTCGGGCGTATGCGGTGGGAGCGCCCTCTGGCTGGCGGACAGCTCAACCTCAATGGACAAGTATCACACGAGATTTCTGACTTTGAGTTTCGTGAAAACCGCGCGCCGCAACAACGCCTAAATCAGGATGACACCAAGACGACCCCGACGGAGCTCGGACTACAGTGGACCCGCACGCTTACCCCTCAAACCGAGCTCGAACTCATTGCCCTGCAAAGGTATGAGACGTCTGAAACGACCTCGGACCTGACCAGTCCAACCTTGAAGGCCTTGTTTAAGGAAAATACGACGCGCAACGAGACGATAGGTCGGACCATCCTCCGCTTTGCGCCCAGTGCGACCTTGCGTCTCGAAGGGGGGGGCGAAATGGCCCTGAACTGGCGCGACGATAAAAAAAGCTACGCAGAGAACGGAAAAGCCATCGCCCTGCCCTCGGCCAATGTGCGCGTCGAAGAACTTCGGGGCGAAGTGTTTGCTCAGGCCAGCTGGCAGGCGCGTCCGGACCTGTCGATTGAGGCGGCCCTTCGCGTCGAACGCTCAACGCTCAAGCAAAGCGGTGATCAATCTCTGGAAAAGACCTTCGTCTATCCCAAGCCGCGCTTACAAGTGAACTGGGCCTTGCAAGGCGGGCACCAGCTTCGTTTACGGACGGAACGCGAAGTGGGGCAACTGTCCTTTGGTGATTTCAGTTCAACGGTCCAGTTTTCCAACAATACCGTTACGGCGGGCAATGCGAACCTCGAACCCTATAAGCGCTGGGCCTATGAGCTGGCTTATGAAAAGCGCTTCTGGAACGCTGGGGCCTTGGTGCTGACCTACACCCATTACGACATTACCGATGTCACGGACCGGGTCCCCATCATTGGCCCGGACTTTGCCTATGACGCACCGGGCAATATCGGCGATGGCTGGTTTAACCGTCTGAATGTCGACTTAACCCTCCCCATGAGCAACTTGGGTCTCAAAGGGGCGCAATTAAACTTCATCGGCAATTATTACCGATCCGAGGTGACCGATCCGGTGACCAAACAGCCCAGGCGTATATCCGGTCTGGGGGGCACGACCTATGAAATCCGCTTCGTGCAGGATCTACCGGCGCTGAAATCCAAGTGGGGCTGGAGTATGGCCAGCCCGGCGCGGGAAACCAGCTATCGGGTCACCGAAGTCTCGCATCACCGCCGTGACGCCTGGCTGCAGGCCTATGCCGAATACAATCCGACGCCGGACTGGCGGGTGCGCCTTACCGCCGTCAATCTTTTGTCCAGGCAGCGCTTTACAGATCGAATGATTTACAGCGGTCCGCGCAATACCAGCGCCTTGCTGGAACGCAATTTGCGCTTTGAAGGTCAGAACCCGGGCCTACAGCTTCTGGTTCGCCGGGCGCTCTGAGCTTCGGGGCCGCTGAACAGCAAAACGCCTCCCGGATTGCTCCGGGAGGCGTTTTTTTGTGCGTGCCCTTAGGCTGAAGCGAAAGACAGGCGGGGCTTAGTGCCCCGCACTGCCCGAGGTCTTGTTGGCGCCGTGATCCCAATGCTTAATGACAAAGGAGATCAGCATATAGGCCACACCAAAGCCGACACCGACCCAACCGATCATACCGAACACGTCGAGCGAAGTGGCCAAAGCCTTGGCTGGATCCAGCACCTGACCGCCAACGGTCTCGGATTCGGTCATTCCGGCAATAAAGCCACCGACATACTGAGCCCATGAGCTGGCCAGGAACCACACCGCCATCATGGTCGAGACGATCATCGGCGGCGATAGCTTGGTGATCTGAGACAGCCCCACCGGCGAGAGCAGCAGCTCACCCCAGGTGTGCAGCAGATAGGTCAGGGCAAGGAAGATCAGCGGAAGCTTGAAGGCGCTGTCGGCCAAACCGGCCGCCCAGACGAGAACCAGGAAGCCCAAGCCCACATTGATCAGGCCCACCCCGAACTTCATCACAGGATTGATGTCACGGTTGATCTTACCCAGCCAGGCCCAGAGGCCGGCAAAGACCGGAGCAAAGATCAGGATGAAGCCCGCATTGAAGGACTGAGTCTGAGAGGCGGTCATGCTCATGTCCACCCACAGATAGCTGTTCGCAGCGAGGGTTACAGCCTTGAGCTGTTCCGCCGACGCAAACACGATCGTTTGACCGAGGACGTTCAGAATGAACGGCGCCGACATCATGTCGAGGTTGGTGTTGCGCGCTGCAAACAGGCTCAAGGACGATCCGGCCTGTTCGAACAGGGTGAAGAAGACCACGGATCCAAACACCAGGATCAGCGCGAGGAAAAGACGCTCACGCTCGATCTTGTTGAACTTGGTCGCCATCAGGAAACCGACATAGGCCAACACAATCACCGAGGCCGCAATCAGCATCAGGCCGACGGCTTCATTGCGTTGGATCAAAAGCCAGACCAGACCGACACCAAGCAACCCGAGGATATAGATGCTGTATTCGAGGTTGATCGGGCCCAGCAGCGGCTTTTTCAGGGTTTCCGGAACCGGCGGCTCCCCCTTGCCTTCGAGCCAAGGCTTGCCAATCACAAACACGATATAGCCCGCCAGCATTCCGATCCCGGCAAGACCAAAGCCTGCCCACCAGCCGACCGTTTCCCCGAGATAACCGCACAGAATGGCCGCCCAGAACGAGCCAAGATTGATCCCGAAATAGTAGAGCGTAAAGCCCGAGTCACGGCGCGGGTCCCCTTGGGGGTAAAGCTCACCCACGATCGAGGAGATATTGGCCTTCAAGAAGCCAACACCCATGACGATCAAAGACAGGGCCAGGAAGAAGATGTTTTCAAAGAGCGGCTGGCGATCTTTTACCGACAGCTCGTAGCTGCCCTTGGGCAGAACCGTCGGTAGTTGCCCGCCTTCGGGCAGACCCTGAATGACCAGAGCGCCGTCATCATTGGGCTTGAAGCTATAGAGCTTGTCCGCCACTTCGATCTTGACATCACGGGTGCTGCCTCGACCTTCGGTCACGAACTCATACTGCGTTCCCTGATAGGTCAGAACCTGTTTCGGCTCCGCCCCTTCAAACGCCATGGTGAAGTGACCCGCCACCAACAGCAGAGC
>JBKBWB010000056.1:0-3609 GCA_046289215.1 Asticcacaulis sp.
GCAGCGGATCTGGACCGGGCACAGGCGCGGTTGTCGGCGCTGACGCGCCCTCAGGCCGGGCCGGGGTGTGAGGTCAAGGGCGGGGCCGGTGGGCCGGGGATCGGGGCCTATCTGCGCACGGGACAGGCCCCGGTCAACGCTGAGGATGATGGGGACCGTATGGGGCTGTGGGAGCACAAGGCGGGGCTTTCGGTGGGCACGTCGCCGGGGGCGGTGTCGGGGGTGCTGGTGCCGCCGGAAACGGCGCGGCTGATCGAACAGCGTCTGATGACCGCCAGCCCGATGCGCGAGATTGCCACGGTGCGCACGGTCAGCAGCGGCACCTTTCGAAAGCCGATCAGCACCAGCGGTGTGGTAGCCGGATGGGTCAGCGAGACCGCCCCGCGCCCGGAGACGGATCCGGCCAGTCTGGCGTTGATGGAGTTTCCGACCGCGGAGCTCTATGCGGCCCCGGCCGCGACCCAGGCCTTGCTCGACGACAGTCTCGTAAATCTTGATGAGTGGCTGGCCAGCGAGGTCGAAGACAGCTTTGCCGCACAGGAAACCGCCGCCTTTGTCAGTGGCGATGGGGTGAATAAGCCGAAGGGCTTTTTGGGTTATCCGACGGTCGCCGATACCAGCCAGCAATGGGGGCAGATCGGGTTTGTCGCCTCGGGCGCGGCAGGCGGCTTTAGCCCGTCCAGTCCGGCGGATCGGCTGATTGACCTGATCTATGCCACGCGCGCGCCGTTCCGGGCCAATGGCCGGTTCGTGATGAACCGCCGCACCGCCGCCGTGATCCGTAAGTTCAAGGATGCATCCGGCGACTACATCTGGCAGCCGCCGTCGGCGCTGGGCCAGAGCGCGAGCCTCTTGGGCTATCCGGTGACCGAAATCGAACAGATGCCGGACATCGCCGCCAATACCCTGGCGCTAGCATTCGGGGACTTTGCCAAGGGGTATCTGATTGTCGATCGGGCCGGGGTGTCGGTGCTGCGCGATCCCTATACGGCCAAGCCCTATGTCTTGTTCTACACCACCAAACGCGTGGGCGGCGGCGTGCAGAACTTTGATGCGATCAAGGTGATGCGCTTCTCGGCCTAAGGGCGGGGGGCAGCTTGTGATCCCAAACGGTCCTGCGGTTGCCCCCCCTCTGTCTCCTGGCGGAGACATCTCCCCCTCAAGGGGGAGAAGAAGATTCTAAATTCATTCGGTTGAGGGAGGGCGGAGCATGGCGGAGGCTGTGACTCTGGAGGAGGCCGCGCGCTTTTTGCGTGTCGAGGGAGCCGCAGAGCGGGCGCGGCTGGCGGCGCTGATCCCGGCGGGGCTTGAGCATGTGGCGGCCCTGTGGGGGCAGGTGCCGGAGGCGCAGTCTCCGGCCCCGGTGCGGTTGGCCTGTCTCTACGCCATTGCCGCCGCCTGGGCGGGGGAGGCCCCGGATCCAAGCCAGATTTCGGCCTGGCTCAATCCGTTGCGGACGGTACGGACCGGGGGGCGTGCGGCATGAGCGGGGGCCTTGTGCTGGAGGCCTTAAGGGCCAAGATCGAGACCTTGATCCAGCCGGAAACCCAGTCGCCCTGGCCACTGCGAGTGGTCCCGCCAGAGGCGGGGGTGGGGCGCGCCAAGGGCGGTCCGCGCGGGACGTCCAAGCGCTATGGCGACCAGAGCCTGCTGGCTGATGAGGTCAGTAGCGAGCCGCTGGGGCCAGAGGGGCTGGAGGGCCACCGGATTACGCTCAGTCTGTTGAGCCGGTTTGAAAGCGCGACCGAGGCGCGTCAGAGGGCCGATGCCCTGAGTGCCGCTCTGGAGGCGGTACCGCTCAGCGTGCCGGGATTACGGGTGGTCCAGAGCGGGCCGGTGTTTCGCGATGTGCTGCGCACGCCCGTGCCACACCAGTGGCGGGCGACGATCCGATGGAAAGTGGTGACGGAGCCCTTGGCGGCGCCGGAAGGGGAGGGCTGAGCATGGGCGCTCAAAGAGGACGCGATCTGGTGCTGCGGATCGCGCGCACACCGCCGTTGAGTGGCTTTGAGACGGTGGCCGGTTTGCGCACACGCAGCCTGACGCTGAATGCCCGCCCGGTCGAGGTGACTGATGCCGACAGCGCTGGGGCCTGGCGGGAACTGCTGGAGGGGGCCGGGACCCGAAGTCTGGCGCTGAGCGGGAGCGGGGTGTTCCGCGATGCCGCCGCCGACGCCCTGATGCGCACGCTGTTTTTTGCGCAGGCGGTGCGCAGCTGGGCCGTCGTGGTGCCGGATTTTGGCCAGTTCACCGGGCCGATGCTGATCACCCGGCTCGATTATGGCGGGGATTTTGACGGCGAAGTGACCTTTAGCCTCGCGGCGCAATCGGCCGGAGAAGTCACGTTTAGCGCGCTCTGAGGGGGGAGCAAAGCCATGGACAGTACAGAAGAAACCGGCGCGACGATTGTGCCGGATGGGCGCGGCGGGGTGGTTGCCACGCTGGGCGAGGACAGGCTCCGGCTTTGCCTGACCTTGGGGGCGCTGGCGCAGATGGAGGCCCGGCTTGGGGTTAGCGGGTTTGAGGCGCTGGCGGCCCGATTGCGGGCGGTCTCGGCGGGGGACCTGTGGACCGTGATGGAGGCGCTGTTGGCCGGGGGCGGGCTGACCGAGGTGCAGATCCGGGCGATGAAGCCGACGCTGCTGGCGCTGGGGTTCGTGCCGGTGGCGCGGGCGGTGGGGGCGGCGCTGATGGCCGCCGGGACCCATGGGCTGGCGGCGGAAACCGACACCGAGGGGCGCTCATGAGGGCCAAAGCAGACGGGATCCCCTTTGCTCTGTGGCTGGGGCTGGCCCTGTCCTGGGGCCTGACGGAGGCGGCGTTCTGGGGGCTGAGCATGCGGCATTGGGGGCAGATGCTGCGAGACCGAGCCGGGCGTTGTGGCGGCGCGGCGGGATTGAACGAAGCCGACGGGAAAGCCTTGCGGGCGTTGATGGCGAAAATGAGCGAGGGAGAGCGTGATGCGGGACACGGATGAACAGTTCGGGGCGGCGGTGCGGGCGCTGGAGGGGCTAGAGGCCCCGGCGCGGGCGGTGTCGGACACCTTGAGCCAGGTGTTTGAGACCGCCGCCGAGTCGTTGGCGGTGTCGCTAGCGCGAGCCGCGCGCGATGGGGAGATCAGCCTTAGCGAGCTGATGCGAGCGGTGCTTGCGGCGGGTCAGGCCGCATCCGGGATTGGGGCGGGATCGGCGCAGAACGGTCCCTTTTCCGGTGAGACGCAGGGCGGCGGTCCGGGCTTTGGGGCATCGCCCGTGTCGATGATCTTGAACCTGCCCGCAGGCGGGGGCGAGAGCTTGGTGCGGTCTGAAGCCCAGATTGCCCAAGCGCTGATGCGCGCCGTGCAGGTTGGGCGCTGGGGGAGCTAAACATGAGCGAAGCGCATGATAGCGGGCGCGAGTCTGGCCGCGAGGATCGGCCCGGGTCGCTGTTTCACGATGTGGCCTTTCCGGCGCGGTTGCGGTTCGGGACCACCCTGGGGGTGCGGTTTGTCACGCGGGTCAGCGGGGCCGCCGATGGCACCGAGATCCGCACCAGCCGACAGATCCGGGGGCAGAGGGTCTATCTGCTGGGGGCCGGGGTGCGGGCCCTGTCGGAAGCCAGTCTCTTGCT
>JBKBWB010000056.1:3619-9447 GCA_046289215.1 Asticcacaulis sp.
GGGACCGGGGACGGTCAGCGCACCCAGTTCAGTCTGGGGGTCGAGACCGTGGCCGGATGGCAGGCGGTCCATTGGCCGGTGGCCGGAACAGTGCGGGTCGCGGTGGGTGGACAGGTTGTCCCGGAGGCCGACTTTTCGGTCACGCGCGGGCCGGGGCGGGTGACGCTTTTGACCGCGCCCCAGCCGGGGGCCGAGGTGCGGGCGGGGTTTGTCTATGACACGCCGGTGCGGTTCGACACCGACCGGCTGGATTTGAGCCTGCAAGGGCCGGGGGCGGGGGCCGTTTCGGCGGTGCCGCTGGTGGAGATCCTGCCCTGAGGGGGGCATTTTCTGTTTATCATCAAGGGGGCGGGGATGTCGGAGCCGGACAGACACAGTCGGGACGGGACCGCGTGGGTGCTGCGTCGCACCGATGGCGTGGAAGCGGGATTTTGCGATCTGGACGCGGACGTCACGGTTGCGGGCGTTGTGTGCCGGGCCGGGGGCGGATGGCGGGCTGGGGCGGCCAGTACCCGTAACGGCGAGGCCGGTCAGGCGGCGGTGGTGGCTCATCTCGGCCACGCCAGTTTGTCGGCGGCGGATCTGGCGGCGGGGCTCTATGACGGGGCCAGTCTGCGGGTGTTTCGGGTGCGACTTGAGGCCGACGGTCAGGTGACGGCCAAGGCCGAACGGGCCGGGACGATTATCCA
This sequence comes from Asticcacaulis sp., assembly GCA_046289215.1. Taxonomy (GTDB): domain Bacteria; phylum Pseudomonadota; class Alphaproteobacteria; order Caulobacterales; family Caulobacteraceae; genus Asticcacaulis. The sequence continues at coordinate 4,309 of JBKBWB010000056.1, forward strand.
GGTTGTCCAGTCAGGAGACCAGTTTACCGCTGCGCTCGAAGGCCCTTTGGCCCGGTTAGAGGCCGGGGTGGGGCGACGCTATGGCCGCTTGTGTGATGCGGTCCTTGGGGATGGGCGATGCCGGGCTGATCCGGCGCGGATGGCGCAAAAGCCGTCCTGTGACAAGCGGTTCCGGACCTGTGAGGCCGACTATGGCAACGGTCTGAACTTTCAAGGGTTTCCGTTTTTGCCGGGCGAAGACTTTCTCTGGCTTTATCCGCGAGAGGGACAGGTGATGGACGGGGGGCGTCGATGAGTCCCGATGTCGTGCTGACCGAGACCCGGCTCTGGCTCAATACCCCCTATGTGCACCAGATGAGCGTGCGCGGGGTAGGGTGCGACTGTCTGGGACTGATCCGGGGGGTGTGGCGGGCGCTCTATGGACCGGAGCCAGAACCCTTGCCGCCCTATACGCCCGACTGGGCGGACGGCGGGCCGGAGGAAACGCTGAGCAACGCCTTGTCCCGATGGCTAAACCCCGTGGGTGGAAATGCCGTCCAGGCCGGGGATGTGGTGCTGTTCCGGATGCGACCCGACAGTGTGGCCAAGCATGCGGCGATCCTATCGGCCAAGGCGGGCGGATCGGCGCGCATGATCCATGCCTATTGGGGGCGGGCGGTGGTCGAAAGTGCCGTGGGGCCGTGGTGGCGACAACGGTTTGCCGGTGCGTTCCGCTTTCCGGCGGCGTCATCCCTGAGAGGCAATTAAGCCAAGGAGATCAAAGATGGCGCAATTGATCCTGACCCAGGTGGGTTCGGCACTGGGCGGGCCGGTGGGGGGCTTAATCGGGTCCCAGATCGGTCAGGCGATTGACCAGACGGCGCTCAATGCCTTGCAGCCGGTCCGCCAGGTCGGGCCGCGTCTTGACGGCGTGCGGTTGCTCAGTGCCCATGAGGGGGCGGCGATCCCGGAGCCCTGGGGGCGGATCCGCCTGGGCGGGCAGGTGATCTGGAGTGCCCGTCTCAAAGAAGACCGGCGGCGGACATCCGCCAGCAAGACCGCCCCTCGCACGGAGCAGGCCCGATACAGCCTGTCGTTTGCCGTGGCGCTGGGAGCCGGGCCGCTGGATGGGATTGGTACAATCTGGGCCGATGGTCAGGTCATGGACCTGTCTGGGGTGAATTGGCGGGTCTATCTGGGGACGGACGACCAGATGCCGGATCCGCTGATCGCGGCCATCGAGGGGCAGGCTCCGGCTTTTCGGGGCGTGGCCTATCTGGTGTTCGAGGATCTTCCGCTCGAACCCTATGGCCTGCGCGTGCCGCAGATCAGCGCCGAAGTGATACGCCGTCCGGCGGGAGCGAACGATCTGGAACGCCGGATTCGGGCCGTCAATCTGATCCCCGGGGCGGGCGAGTTTGCCTATAGCGCTGCGCCAGTCTGGCGGCGCGAGGGGCTGACGCGGTTGCGGCCTGAGAACAGCCATTCGGGGCTTGGGCTGGCGGACATTACGGTAGCGCTCGATCAGATGCAGACCGCCTTGCCGTCGCTGGAACAGGTCAATGTGGTGGTGAGCTGGTTCGGAGACGACCTTCGGGCAGGCGCCTGTCAGATCTATCCGGCAACCGAGCGGGCAGATAAGGCCACGCGGCCCGAAACATGGTCGGTTGCGGGCCAAACCCGTGCCGAGGCGCGAACGGTCAGCCAGACCCCAGAGGGACGGGCGGTCTATGGCGGATCCCCCTCGGATGCGAGCGTGGTTGCGCTGATCAAGGCCCTGAAGGCGCGCGGGCTGAAAGTCGGGCTGAACCCGTTTGTGCTGATGGATATTCCAGCGGGACGGCATCCTGGACAGGGGGCGTTTCCCTGGCGTGGGCGACTTTCAGCGGGGGATCAGCAAGCGTCGACGGCGGCGGATCTGGTGCGGCTGTTCGGGCAGGCTAAGGCTGCCGATTTTCCGCAAAGCGGCGGCTATACCGGACCGGCGGAGTGGACCCTGCGCCGGCAAGTCCTGCACCTGGCGGCGCTGGCACGGACCGCCGGAGGGGTCGACGATTTCATCATCGGGTCGGAGATGCGGGGCCTGACGCTGGCGCGCGGTACGGGCGCCGCGAGTGATCGCTATCCGGGGGTGGCCGCCTATCAGGCGCTACTCGCCGAAGTGCGCCAGATCCTGCCCCGTCCGGTACGGCTGCTCTATGCCGCGGACTGGAGTGAATACGGTGGCTGGCAACCCGAAGCCGGATCCTTGCTTTATCCGTTGGATGCTCTGTGGGCTGATCCGGCCCTCGATGCGGTGGGGATTGATTGGTATGCGCCCCTGACCGACTGGCGCGAGGGGGCCGATCACGCCGATGCTCGGGCCGGGTTTCAGGGGGCAGATGATCCCGCCTATCTGGCCGCACGGGTGGCCGGAGGCGAAGGCTATGACTGGTACTATGCCAGTGAGGCGGACCGGCTGGCCCAAAGACGCACCCCGATCACCGATGGGGCCTATGGTGCGCCGGGCGATTTCCGGGTCAAGGCTTTGCGCCATTGGTGGTCCCAGCCGCACTATGAGCGGACGGGCGGGGAGCGGGCGGCGACCCCCACGGCGTGGCAGCCGGGCGCAAAGCCTGTGCAGCTGGTCGAGATCGGCTGTGCAGCGATCGACAAGGGCGGCAATGCCCCGAACCTGTTCTTGGACCCCAAAAGCAGCGAAAGCGTCCTGCCGCCGTTTTCAACGGGCGAACGCAATGACCGGGTGCAGCGCCGGGTGCTGGAGGCCCTGTTAGGCCATTTTGATGGGGCGGCCATGGCGGACATGATGGCGGGGCCAGCGGCGGTCTGGTGTTGGGATGCGCGCCCGTTTCCCGCCTTTCCGCGTCGGGGCGATATCTGGGGCGATGCCGGGAACTGGATGACGGGGCACTGGCTAAACGGGCGCGTGGGCGGGGCGCAAGGGATGGCGCTGTTGCAAGGGCTGCTGGGTCGGGCGGGGTTTGCGGCGGATCAGCTGGATCTAATGGCCTTGGCGGATCAGCCCTTTGCCGGGGCTGTTGTGGGCACGGTCCTGAGCGCCCCAAACAGCCTGAGCCAGACCCTGTCACCCTTGTTGCAGGTGTGGGGGATCCGTCTTGTCGAAACACCAGAGGGTGGGCTTAAGGCCGTGCCCGTGAGCGGTGTGGGGACAGAGCCGCCCGTTGCCCTGAGGGGGGCGATGCTGGCGGCCTTGGGTGAGGATCCGGCCGAGGGGATCCGGCTCAGGCGGGTCACAGAGACGGTGCCGGGCGGCTGGCGGCTCGGGTTTTGGAGTGCCGATCCCGCTGCTGGACACAGTCTGGCGGACTATGGCCGCGCCAGTGTCACCACGCGTCATCCGGCAGGTGTCGCGGGTCAATGGATGGATTTGGAATGGCCGCTCGTGCTTCACCGTGATGTGGCCGGGCAGGTGTTGGCGGCGCTGGTCGGGCGGGCAGAGCGGGTGCGGGCTCAACTCAGCGTGCCGCTGAGCGCACTGGGGCAGGAAAAGCTATCGCTTGGAGCCGTGGTGTCGTTGGCGGCCCTGGCGGATGTGCCGGGCTTTGCCGGCGTGCCCCAAAGCGTGCGTCAATCCCTATGGCGGGTGGCCGCACGAGAAGATGATGAAAAGCCGACGGCGACGCTGGTGCCGGTTGAGCCGGGGAGCGTCGGGCTGATTGACCGGCCAATTCCCGCGGATGACGGTGATGGGCCGCTCATGTCTGGTCTCCATCAGGCAGGCGCCGCTGCGGTCGCCGTGGTGATCGAAACCGCCCTGCCCAAGGCCGACTGGATCGTCGTTGCGGGGCGTGAGCCTTGGGCGCGGCAGGCGGTCTATGAGACAAGCGAGTCCGGGCGGACCCTGCTCGGAACGCTTGAGGCACCTGTGGGGATCGGGGCCTTGCTCACACCGCTTAGACCGGGCGTCGCGCTCAAGGGGCCTCTGGCTATGCCTGTGGCCTTACGGCTGGAGGGGGCGCAGCTGCAAAGTGTTCCGCTTGGGGCGATGCTGGAGGGGGTAAACCGTCTGTGGGTTCAAAGTCAAAACGGGGACTGGGAACAACTGGGCTTTGTCCAGGCCGCGATCGAGGGGCCGGATCAATGGCGGATCACTGGTATCTTGCGAGGCATGGAGGGCACCGAAGCGGCGGCAGACGCCGGAGCCGAGGCAGGTGCGACGGTCGTCGTCATCCCCTCGCTGACCCAAGCGGGTCTGTCTCTTGGGGCGGCCGAACCCGGACAACTGCGCACCTTGCACTTAAGGGCTGCTGGAGGCGACAGCGGCACACAGGATCGTTTGGCCCTGAGCGCCCGTTTTGCCGGGATCGGTCTGGCCGGGCGACGGGTCGCGCATCTGTCCTGGCAGCGTCGCTCGGGGGGGCGACGATTGGTCTGGAGCGGAAGAAGTTTTCAGCCCGTGGTTGGGTTTGATCTGGATCCGACCGAAGCCTCTGCTGCCTATCGGGTCAGCGTCTATGATGCGACAAGCCGTACAAGCCTTTTGACCGAGAACACACTTGTGCCGGTCTGGACGGCGCCCCAAATCAAAGAGGCAAACTGGGTTGGCGTTGCGGCGCGGGGCCTTGGTGGCCTTTGGGGGCCAGAAGTGCGCCTTGGATGGTAAGGCGCTCTGATGATCTGGGGCTTTCTGGGGGTCATTTTCTCGCGGTGACTTGACTTCTGCGAGCCGGAGCGGGAACCACTGGCCCACCAGAGCTGACGGGATGATGCGAAGCGCATCAAGGCTTTCGCGTTCCGCAGTCTTCGTTTCAATGATTACCGATCCGGGCTTTGGTGTTTTGATGTCTGTATCAAAACGCCGCGGGATCAGAGTGAAAGACAGGGTAAAAACGTGGCAGGGGATCCGTATCAGGAGCTGGGGGTCGCGCGCGGTGCCAGCGCCGACGACATCCAGAAGGCCTTCCGCAAACTGGCCAAGCAATATCACCCCGACCGGAATCCGGGCGATGCAGCGGCTGAAGAGCGGTTCAAGCGCGTCAGCGGGGCCTTTGAATTGCTGCGCGATCCGGAAAAGCGGCGCAAGTTTGATCGCGGCGAGATCGATGCCGATGGCCGCGAGACGTTCCGGGGCTTTGGCGGCGGGGGCTTCGGGGGCGGTCGCAGCGGCGGGGCCAATGCTCGCTTTGACGGGGTGGATCT
>JBKBWB010000057.1:0-9439 GCA_046289215.1 Asticcacaulis sp.
CTGGCCGACAGCCTGGGCTGGGTCCGTGAAAACTGGAACCCGGCCGCGCGCCGTTTTGGGGTGCAGCCGGTCGATCCGGAAACGTTTGAGCAGCTCCGCGCCTGCCATTCGCTGGAAATCATGCAGCGGCTGAAGGTGCCGCACTGGAAGATCCCGTTCCTCGCGGCCTATCTGCGGCACCAGTTCCGCCGTGACTGCGCCCGTATTGCTCTGTTTGAGGGCGTCGCCCCGATGTTGCGGCAACTCAAGGCCGAGGGCTATCAGCTGGCGATGGTCAGCTCGAACACCGAGGCGAATATCCGCACGGTCTTCGGGCCGGAGCTTTCGGGGTGCGTGACCTATTGGGCCTGTGGGGCTTCGGTCTTCGGCAAACGACCAAAGTTCCGTAAGGTCTTGAAAGCACTAAATCTTTCCCCGGATCAAGTCGTGTCTATCGGTGATGAGGTGCGCGACATCGAAGCCGCCAAGGCCGAGGGCATTCGGTGTGCGGCTGTCCAGTGGGGCTATGCCTGCCCGGAACTCCTCGATGCGCACAAACCGGATTTATCCTTCAGCCGTCTGGATGATCTGCGGGCCTGGCTTTGCCCAACGGGTGCGGTCGTGTCCGATCCGTCCTTGGTCCCTTAACAATAAAGGACGCCTGCGCGGCGCAGGCGTCCTGGAATGATCACGGATTTTCACCCTGTTAGTGATCCGGGCGGCTCATGACCTTAAGGGCGCGGAATTCGGCTTTCTGGGCCACGTGGCGGTCCTGGGGCAGGGAGATCAGGCCGCGATCGCGCAAATAACCCCCGCGCCCCGTTGCGGCGTCGGACAAGAGTTCGGTGACAAACTCTTTCAGGCCCGGAATGACGCCAATGTGGGCCTTTTTGACATAGACATACAGCGAGCGTGACAGCGGATAGGCCCCGCTGGCGATGTTTTCCGCGGTCGGCGCAATGCCATCGACTGTGGCCGCCTTCACCTTGTCCATGTTCTCTTCAAGGAACGAGTAACCGAACACGCCCATGGCCCCCGGAGTCTTGGTCAGGGTGGCAACAATGGCGTTGTCGTTTTCACCCGAGTCGACCCAAGCGCCGTCTTCGCGCGCGGTGGTGGCCAGGGCTTTAAACTTCTTCTCGTCTTTTTCCTTCAGCGCCTTCAGGACCGGGAAGCGGGCCGCGCCAGCTTCCATGCCAAGCTCGTTCCAAGCGTCGCGCGTTCCGGATGTCGGCGGCGGCCCGTAGACGAGGATCCGGTTCGACGCCAGACCCGTACCGATCTCTTTCCAGTTCTTATAGGGGTTTTTGACGTATTGTCCCCGACGCAGCACATCCTTGGACAGAGCCAGATACATGTGCTCGAGTTTAAAATTATAGGTTGCGCCGCCCTTGGCATTGGCGATAACGATCCCGTCAAAACCAATTTGCAGTTCCAGGATTTCTTTGACGCCCTTGGACATGCAGGTGTCGTACTCAGACGCCTTCATACGGCGTGAGGCATTGGCCATATCCGGCGTGCCCGGACCGACACCGGAACAGAACAGCTTGAAGCCGCCGCCCGTCCCAAGGGCCTCGATCTTCGGGGCCTTGTTCCCGGTCTTGCGGGCGTAATATTCCGCCGCCCGGGTCGAATAGGGGAACACCGTCGAGGAACCCGCCGCCCAGATGTAGTTCCGCGTGGCTTGAGCCGCTGCTTCGCCCGGCACAAAGCTCAGGGCCAGGGCACTCAGAGCCAAGCCGGCAAGGCAGCCGGTCAGATTACCGTTGAGGCGGGTGATCATGGCGCGGGGTCTCCTGTAAGCTCGAAGTCAGATCCGGGTCGGACGCATATCCGGGCCGGTGTACGGCTGTGCGGGTCTTTAGTCCGTCCACACTTGGCACAGTTATATGACAGGTTCTTGATGCGGCTCCAGTGCACAAGGGGCATGGAGCGGTGAAAAACAACTCTGCGCCCTACAGAAGCCGCTTACGCAGGGCCTGGGACAGGAGGTCGATCAGGCTGACCGCGATGACGATGATGATCGCGATGGCGCTGACCTTGCCATAATCAAAGCTGTTGAGATTGTCGAACAGCACCTGGCCAATGCCGCCCGCCCCAATCAGGCCCAGCACCGTTGCCGAGCGGGCATTGGCTTCAAACCGGTAGAGGGCATAGGAGGTCCACAGCGGAGCGACCTGGGGCAAGACCCCCCAGACAATTTCCTGAAGGCCACTGGCTCCTGTTGCCCGAACGCCTTCGGCTGGGCGAGGGTCGATCGCCTCAACGGCTTCGGAAAAGAGCTTGCCCAGAACGCCGGCCGTATGCAGCGCCAGGGCCATCACGCCGGCAAAGGGGCCAAGGCCGACTGCCACCAGAAACGCCGTGCCCATAACCAGCTCATTGACCGAGCGCAGGATATCCATCAGCCGCCGCATAATCTGGACCATCCAGCCGGGCGCAATATTGCGAGAGCACATCAGCCCGAACGGCACGGCCAGGATCACGGCCAGAAAGGTTCCCCAAAGCGCGATCTGGATCGTCAGCCACATTTTTTCGGCATAGAGCCGCCAGTCTCCGAAATCCGGTCGCATGAAGTCGGCCAGAAATTGCTGGGTATTGGCCGAATTCTGGAACAGAAGCGGGAACTTAAAGATCTCAGCCGCCTGAAAGCTGGCGACAAGCAAAAGGGCCACACCGCCAAAGATCAAGAGATCCAGGGCTTGACTCATCAGGGTCCGCTGCGGGGGCGGGGGAACCTTGTGGGTGACACTGGGATCAGAGAGCTGCGCTTTGGCCGCCATGGCATCCGCCCTTTCAGGTTTTAACTCTGTGCGTTGCTGGACGCCCCCTTATGGGGTGACGGCTTGCGGGTCAGCCGGGGCTTCCGGGGCCGTGCGGGACTCGAGCTTGGCAGCCTCGGCCTGAACCGCCATGAGGGCGGCCTCGGCTTTGGCGATGGCTTTTACATCTCCGGCTTCACGGGCCTTCAGTAAGTCGAGCGTGGCTTCCATCTGACGCTGGGGGATCAGATGGGTGTTATCCGCAGCTTTGAACTGACCAAAGCTAAGGGCCTTTAAGATGGCGCGTTGACGCTCGCCCTCGGCGCCTTCGGCCGTGCCGTAGGTCAGGAAGAAGCTGCGGATTTTTTCCTTGGCTGCAGGGTCGAGATCCTTACGGTAGATGATTGGATCTTCCGGGATAGTGGGCGAGGTCCAGATCACCTTGACCTTATCAACCTTATCCGGAGAGATCCGGCCGATCCGTACTAGGCTGGTGGTATTGTTGGTTGCGGCATCCAGCAGCCCTGCAGCCACCGCTTCTATGTTGTTCTGGTGATTTGAAGAACGCACCGTCTTGAAACACCGCTCCGGCACCACTTTTTGCGGAGCAAACAGATAGGTCAGGGGGGCAAGGGTCCCTGAGGTAGACTTGGCATCACCCAAGCCAAAATTCAGCGTCTTATCGCATTTCAGCAAGTCAGCAACCGTCAGCGGGCTGTCTTTGGGAACGATGATGACCGAGTTGTAGCCGTCGATGCCACTGGGATCCGACGAGCGGGCAAATACCTCGCCCCCGGCCCGGTCCACCGCTTCACGGCCCGAGGCATTGGAGTACCAGCCCACCTGGACCTGATTGAAGCGCATGGCCTCGATCAGGGCCGTGTAGTTGTTGCCGTAATACGGTTTAATCTTGAGCCCGGTCTGCTTTTCCATGTCCGCCAGAAACGGCGTCCAAAGGGCCTCCAGGTTCTGGGCTTTTTCGGTCGACAGGATCGAGAAGCTGACTTCTGTGACAGGCCCCTTGCTAGCTTGAGGCGCCGGGGAGCACGACGCGATCAACAAAAGGCCAGCCAAGGCCCCGCCCACCATACCCCCATTAGGGCCGCCGAGGCGCGAAAAGGTCGAGCGGATTGTGTCAAACATTGGCATGGTCCCCTTGGTCTATGTCCCCGATGGGTGAGCGATCATCTTTGGTCGCAACGAGGGACAGATCTTCCCAGAATGCCCCTTCGATGTCTTCCCCGTAAATCGTAATCAGAGTCTCGCGGTCAAGCCTGTGGCTGGGCCCATCAAACACGATCTGCCCGGCCTTGAGCGCGACGATCCGCTCACAATAGCGCAGGGCATAGTCCACCTGGTGCAGGGTGACCAGTACCGCTACGCCATCGAGGGTGTTGAGATCCACGAGAAGGTCCATCACTTTGCGTGCCGAGACAGGATCAAGCGAAGCGACAGGCTCATCGGCAAGCACCATTTCGGCTTGCTGGACCATGGCGCGGGCGATGGCGCCGCGTTGCTGCTGGCCTCCCGACAGGGTCTGGGCGCGTTGCCCCGCATAATCCGAAACGCCAACCCGGTGCAGCGCCGTCATGATGCGGGCCTGCTCAGCCGCAGGCCATAACCCCAGAAGTCCACGCCAGCTCGGAAGTCGGCCCAACAGGCCTAGGGCCACATTGGTGAACAGGCTCAGGCGGGGCACAAGATTGAACGATTGCGCAATATAGCCCAGACGGGTGCGGATCTGGCGCACGCCGGGCTGAACCTTTCCGTCTTTTTGGACCCGTTCCCCAAACACCGAAACCTGACCCGGGCCGGGATCCACCGGAATCAGACCGGCGATGGTTCGCAATAATGTGGATTTCCCGGATCCAGATGGGCCAATCAGGGCCACCCGCTCGCCCGCTCGGATCTCTAGTGACACCTGATCGAGGGCGCGGCGTGATCCATAGGTGCGCGATACGCCGGACACCGCGGCCAGAACCGGGCGTGGGTCAGAAGGCGTCAGCGGGGTATGCGTCGGGTGTGATGACATCCTGTTTCCGGACGTAAGCGGCCCTGTCGACCTTATCCTTAAGGTCCTAGCACAGCCAAGACAGGCTGAACATGGTTCTGCGCCCCGAAAGGGTCCTATTGCGGCTGACCCTTGGCGCGCTTACCGGCATAGAACTCGGACCAGGTCAGCTGCTCTTCGGGCGGGATCTCCTCGATGCGGTCGGCGGCCTCGCCAATCGTGTGGAGCAGCCCGTCTTGTTCGAGGATCAGCACCCGGCGCAACACTTCGCGCTTGGCCGCCTGCACCGCTTCGTCGCGTTCTTCTTGGGTGGGTTCGCGCCAGTGACCGCCGGGGCCATAGGCCTGACCGGGGACAAGTCCGTCGGGAGAAAGGCCTGTCTTCGGTGAGTGATCCGTAACCGGAGCAACTTTAAGCTTGACCTTGCTCAAGGGCGTTCGGGCCGCCGCCTCGATCCGCCCCGGCAAGGCATCTACCTCGGCATAGGCCTTGGCGAGGGCACTGACCGCGCGGGCGCTTCGGTGGATATCCAGCGCGGTCTTGCCGGGCGGCAGGGCTTCGAGCGCCGCGAGCTCGCGTTCCAACACCGTCTCCAGCCGTGTCTGCATGGCGCGGGCGCGGGCCAGCCGGGTCTCGATGTCAGGTGTGGGGCAAGACGTGTCCATGGCCCCAGTCTGGCTGGGGGGCATGGGACGGGGAGTGATTGACGATATCCGCTCTGTTGCGAAGCCCTGGGTCGGTGAGGGCACAGCGAACCGGAGCAGGAAAGCGCCACACGTTCGTCTGGCACTGGGGTGGGGCATCGGTTTGGCACCGAAGTGGCCACAACTGTCACGTTTTGGCGCTCTACCTCCCCATCGCAAGCGAGAGGGAGGTGAGTTTATCGCCGTCTTCCTCGAACTCGGGCCCGAGGCTGTATAAGCTTAGCCGTACAGTGTCACTTCTTCATTTCTTCAGCGACACAGCCGGGACCTTCGAAACTAACGGCGACCACGCGGCTTTCTTTGCCGATGATGAAACGGGTTTCGCAGGGGTTACGGGTGATCTTTTCCGGCTCGTAGTAGGGCTCGGAATAGGTGACGGTCTGCTTGACTTCCTGACCGTTGACGACGCGCTTTTCCACGCGGGTACGTTCTTTTTGCGTCCAGTAGCCGCCGCTGCGGTTTTCGGTGACGCGCGAATAGACCCACACCTGATTGCCGTCGGACAGGGTGGCCTTATCCACGGGCGTGCCCCATTCGATCAGCAAGGCATCGGAATGGCGCCCTTCCCATGTCGTCATGCGCTGGCGGTAGCCCTCGGTGGTTTCACAGGCCGCTAAGCCCAGGGTCAGGGCGCCAAGCAAGGCGCCGGTAATAAGGCCCTGACGCATCCGGCTTGTGGTGATGGCGTTAATCATATGTGTCCCCCTGAGGTTTAATGGCGTTGTTTATTGGCCTTAAAAAGGTCTCAAAATCTAACGTGCCGAACATGAACGGACAATGACCGAAATAGGCTGTCAAAGGTCGCCAGCGTGGCCAAAGCGGCGTAGAAGCGCGGTAATCGCAGTTTAGGGGGAGGGGCGAATGTCCGCAGCGAGGGATCTTTGGGCCAGGATTGTGCCCCATGCGGCGCTGATTGCCCTGTTTGGCGCGGTCTTTATGAACCTGGTCGGGTTTGGGATTCTGGTGCCGCTGTTGCCCTTCTTTGCCAAAAGTCTGGCGGCTGACCCCTGGCAGGTAACGCTGATGTTTTCGGCCTATTCGCTGGGCCAGTTTTTCGCTGAACCGTTGTGGGGGCGGTTGTCGGACCGCATCGGCCGGAAGCCGGTGCTGGTGGTGACCACGGGTTCGAATGTCCTGTTCTATGTCTTGCTGGCGTTTGTGCCGGATATCACCTGGGCGATTGTTATCCGGTTCCTGAGCGGGCTGGGGGCAGGCAACATATCAACCATCCAGGGCTATGTGGCGGATGTCACCCCGCCAGAACAACGGGCCGGACGCATGGGCCTGATCGGGGCCGCTTTTGCGCTAGGCTTTATCGTTGGCCCGGCCATTGGCGGGTTCTTGGTTCAGGAAGGGGCCGGACAGGCCGGTTTCCGTCTGCCGCTGTTCGTGGCGGCGGGTATGGCGTCTCTGGCGTGTCTGGGCGTGGTGGCCTTTGTACGCGAAAGCCGGGTGCACCATGACCGGCCGCAACCGGACCTGAAACAAGCGATTGTCCTGGCGCGTCGCCATCCGGTCATCGGTCGGGTGATCCTGACCACCCTGTGCTACATGGGGGCGTTTGCCGGGATGGAGTCGACCTTTGGTCTCTGGGCCGAGGCCCGCTATGGCTGGCATGCCTTCGAAATTTCGTTGTTATTCGTCACCGTGGGGGTCACGGCCGCGTTGGTCCAGACCCTTGTAACCGGGCGACTGGCGCGACGTTTTGGCGAGGCCAGGGTGCTGGCTTTTGGTATGCTGGTGTTCGGGGGCTCGTTCCTGATCCAGAGCCTTAATGGCTTCGTCTGGCTTGTGGCCCCAATCGTGGCCATTGGCACCTTTGGCCAGGCCCTGACCTTTCCCAATACCGCCGCCCTGATTTCCCGCTCTAGCGCCCCGGACCAGCAGGGGGCGATGCTGGGGCTGAATATGGCCTCCGGGGCAGGGGCACGCATTCTCGGGCCGTTGATCGCCGGGGTGCTGTTTTCAGCCTTTGGTCCGAACGCCCCCCTGCTGTTCGGAGCGGTTTTGACACTACCCGCCGCGTGGATGGCCCTGTCCGCCGGGCGCGCCTTTGAACGCCAGCAAAGAGAACGGGAGTTCCCCAACTTGCCATAAAAGTGTAACGCGCGCGGGCTATGTTTTTTCGGCTTAAGTGGGGCGTGATGTCTTTGATCCAGAGAGTTTATGTTTTGAAAGCGAAATTTTTGACCGCTCTTTTGGGCGGCCTTTTATTGTGTGGGCTGTTCGCCTCACCTCTTGTTGCACAGGATGCGTCGCTTCAACCGCTGACAATTGCATATTACGTTAAAGATCCACAGATCGCCCATCTTACCATTTCTCCGGATGGGTCTCGCTTGGCCTATGTTTTGTCGACCAATAATAAGCGTATATTAAGTATTGCCGAGACTACGGGCAAATCGATTTCAACTTTTAATATGGAAAAAATTAAAATCCGCCATTTAGAGTGGGTGGATAATAAGCATTTAATAATTACACGTTCTGAGACGGCTACTCTAAACATGTATGAAAAAGCAAGAGATGAATATTATCAGAATCTCGTTATTGATCTGGAGAGCTCTAATTTTAAATCCTTATTAAAAGGATTGGATGGGGTAAATGAGGTTAGTGAAGATGATCTCATGTTCAGATCTGTTGATGGCAATTCTATTGTTTATACAGGGCATCATGGTTTTGATGGTTTTAGTAATTTTAGTTATCATTTGTACGAAATAAATTTAAATAATAAAAAGAAAAAAATGTTAATGTCTGGCAATTCAATGACTGTAGATTGGATTGTGGATGGGCAAGGCAAGCCTTCTGGTGTTATTGATTACATACCCGAGAATGGAAATTGGGAGATAGCGCGTATTTTCAATAAGCAAAGACTGAAAATGGTATTGGGGGGGAGATCTTATTTTTCAAGTCCACGTTTTATAGGGTTGGATAGTCAATATGGCGATCCTCTTGTTTACATAGCGAATGCTGAAACGGAAGTTTACAATATATATCGCCTTAAATCAGATGGTGAAGTTAGTGAGCCGTTGTTTGAAAATTACGAAGATATTGATCATTTAATTATTGATCCACATACTCAGGTATTGGCGGGTTATGCCCTGCCATTTGGCCGGGATCGCTATACGTTTTTTGACGCAAATCTGGCGGCGATCTGGCGCGGAACCCAAAAGGCCCTCAAAGATCACCGGCTGACCTACTACACGGCGTCGCGTGATTTTAAGGCCATGCTGATCACGGTCGAGGGGCCCGAAGATCCTGGCAGCTTCTATCACCTCAACACAGAGACCAAGGAGCTGACCTTTCTGGCCGACATGCGCCCGCAGATCAAACCGGAGCATTTGGGGGCACAATCCCTGATCCGTTATAAGGCGGCGGATGGGCTGGAGATTGAAGCGGTGCTGACCACGCCGCCGCCTGTGGTGCTGTCGGGCCGGGCCGTTAAAAATTTTCCCTTGATCGTCATGCCCCATGGCGGCCCGCAAAGCTATGACGGGTATGGCTTTGATGGCTGGGCGCAAGCGTTGGCCAGCCGGGGCTATGTGGTGCTGCAACCCAATTTCCGCGGCTCGGATGGTTACGGAGCCGACTTTATTGCTGCGGGTTACGGCGAGTGGGGGGCAAAGATGCAGACGGACCTCAGCGATGGGGTGCGTCATCTGGCTCAATCCAGGATGATCGATCCCAAGCGGGTCTGTATCGTGGGGGCCTCTTATGGCGGCTATGCGGCGCTCGCCGGTGTGACACTTGATCCCGGTATCTACAGATGCGCGTCCGCGATTGCGGGGGTTTCTGACCTGCGGGTGATGATGAACAAAGAAAAAGAAGACTTTGGCCGTCGCCACCCCGTGACCCGCTACTGGAGCCAATTTATGGGCGATCAAAAGACATGGAATGAACGCTCCCCCGCGCGCCTCGCGGACAAGGTAACGGTGCCGGTTCAGCTCATTCACGGCAAGGACGACACGGTTGTGCCCTTGCGCCAGAGC
>JBKBWB010000058.1:0-9386 GCA_046289215.1 Asticcacaulis sp.
CGCCGGGCCTGACTTTAAGCGAAGCTGATCTTCAGGGCGCGCTGGACCGGCGTAAACCGGGCGGTAGCCGCTTTGTCACCCAGCGGCGCGAACCCGATGCCGCGCGGATCCTGTCCGGGGTCTATCAGGGGCGCACGACGGGCACCCCGATCAGTGTGATGATCGAAAACGTCGATCAACGCTCCAAGGACTATGGCGATATCGCCGACCAGTTCCGTCCTGGCCACGCGGACTATACCTATTTTGCCAAGTATGGCCTGCGCGATCCACGGGGCGGCGGGCGCTCGTCCGCGCGGGAAACCGCAGTCCGGGTCGCGGCCGGCGCTGTGGCCAAAGCGGTGCTGAGCCAGATCCTGCCGAAGCCGATCCAGATCCGGGCCGCCATGGTCCAACTCGGGCCGCATGGGATTGACCGCGACCGCTTTGACTGGAACGCCGTGGACCAGAACCCCCTGTTCTGCCCGGACCCGGTCGCGGCCACAGACTGGGAAACCTATCTCGACAGCGTGCGCAAGGCCGGCTCCTCGGTCGGGGCCGTGGTCGAAGTGGTGGCCGAGGGTGTGCCCGCCGGATGGGGGGCGCCACTCTATGGCAAGCTTGATGCGGAACTGGCGGCGGCGCTGATGAGCATCAATGCGGTCAAGGGCGTCGAAATTGGCGAAGGTTTTGCCAGTGCGGCCCTGCGCGGCGAGACCAATGCGGACCCCATGCGCATGGGGCCGGACGGGCCAGAGTTTCTGAGCAACCACGCCGGGGGCATTCTAGGCGGCATCAGCACCGGCCAGCCGGTGGTGGCGCGCATGGCGCTGAAGCCCACCTCGTCGATCCTGATCCCCCAGCCGTCGATTGACGCCAACGGCCAGCCGGTCGAGATCCTGACCAAGGGCCGACACGACCCGTGCGTGGGCATTCGGGCCGTACCGGTGGCTGAGGCGATGATGGCCTGTGTGCTGCTCGATGCCTTCCTGCGCCACCGGGGCCAGACCGGACGCGCCGCCTTTGTGCCGGGGGAGGCCTAGGTCCCTTCCGTAACCGAAACTGTTACCTATATAGTCGTCATCAGCCGCCCCGCGCGGCGCCTCTCTTCAGCCGGATGCCGCTATGATTGATGTTCGCCGTTTCGAGACCCTGGGCCATGCCGACCATGGCTGGCTCAATGCCCGTCACCATTTCTCGTTTGCCAACTACTATGATCCCGAGCGTATGGGCTGGGGCGCGCTCAGGGTCTGGAATGATGACGAAATCGCCGCCCAGAGCGGCTTTCCGCCCCACCCGCATGCAGACATGGAGATCATTACCTATGTCCGCACCGGAGCGATCACGCACCAGGACAGCCTTGGCAACCAAGGCCGCACCGGCGCGGGCGACGTCCAGGTCATGAGCGCCGGGACCGGCATCCGCCACGCCGAATATAACCTTGAACAAGAGCAAACCACCCTGTTCCAGATCTGGATCCTGCCGGACAGCCGGGGCGGTGCCCCGTCCTGGGGGGCGCGGCCCTTCCCCAAGACCGACCGTGCCGGGCAGTTTGTCACCCTCGCTTCGGGCATGGACGGCGAGACCGACGCCCTGCCGATCCGGGCAAACGCCCGCGTGGCCGGTGCCACGCTCAAGGCCGGGGACAGCCTCAGTTATCCCCTCGCGGCGGGTCGCCATGCCTATGCCGTGCTGGCCGCGGGGTCGGTTGAGCTCAACGGCCACACCCTCAAGGCCCGCGACGGCGCAGCCGTCACCGACGAAGCCAGCCTGACCTTTACCGCGCTGGAGGATGCGGAAATCGTGCTGGTTGATAGTCTTTGAGCCTGCAGAAGCGCTTGATCTGGCAACGCTACGGATCGCGTATAGATAATCGAGTTTTTAATGCCATTCGGAGCCGCTATGATCACCGTTCATCACCTCGAAAATTCGCGGTCCCAGCGTGTCCTGTGGCTACTGGAGGAACTGGGGGTGACCTATTCAGTGGTCCGCTATAGCCGCGATCCACGCACCTTGCTGGCCCCGCCCGCGCTGAGGGCGCTCCATCCCCTAGGCAAGGCCCCCATCGTCGAGTGGAACGGAAAGATCCTGGCTGAAACCGGCTATATCCTCGAGACCCTTTGTGAGGGCCTCACCGGCGGCACCCGCCTTTTGCCAGAGAAGGGATCGGACGCTTACGAAATGCTCCGCTACTGGATGCATTACGCCGAAGGTTCGGCCATGCCGCCGCTGGTCATGGGTCTGGTGTTCTCACGGCTTCCGGCCAATGCCCCGGCTCTGATTCGCCCCATCGTCAAATCCATCGCTGACAAGGCTCGCTCAGGCTTCATTTCCCCGCAAATCGGCGCGCATCTGGCGTTTATGGATCAGGCCCTGAACGCAAGCGGCTGGTTTGCCGGACCGGATTTCAGTCTCGCCGACATCATGATGAGCTTTCCGGTCGAGGCCGCTGCCTCCCGGGCCGATCTCAGCAACAGCCCGAACTTGAAAGCCTTTTTACAGCGTATCCACGAGCGCCAGGCCTATAAAGCCGCTCTGGAGCGCGGCGGACCCTATGCCTATGCCTGATGGCTACCGCAGTGCGGGAAGACTCTTGCCAGCGCGCCTTTGGACCATTATGGTTTCTACCCGATTGTAGACGCCCGCAATCGGAATTTCGGTGTTAAGGCCTTCATCAGGGCGAATTCAGAAAATTAATCGCACATGGAAAAAGTGCCGATGACCGCCGAGGGCTATCGCACCCTCGACGAAGAATTGAAGCGTTTGAAGTCGATAGAGCGTCCGAGCGTGATCGCCGCTATCGCCGAAGCCCGGTCACACGGGGACCTTTCGGAAAACGCCGAGTACCATGCCGCGAAGGAACGGCAGGGCTGGATCGAAGGCCAGATCGCGGAGATCGAGGACAAGATCAGCCGCGCCCAGGTCATCGATGTCAGCAAGCTGTCCGGCCATCAGGTCAAGTTCGGCGCCACCGTCACGGTGATCGACGAAGACACCGAAGAAGAAGGCCGCTATCAGATCGTGGGTGACCACGAAGCCGACGTGAAGGCGGGCAAGATCTCGCTCTCCTCGCCGCTGGCCCGCGCCATGATCGGCAAAGAGGTTGGCGATGTCGTTGAGGTCAATACCCCCGGCGGCGTCAAGGCCTATGAGATCATCAAGGTCGAGTGGCTTTGATCTGAAAATGGGCGCAGGCCTCACACGGCCTCGCCCCTTTGCCCGCTCCGGACTCAAGCACTGATGGCATCCGGGGACACCGTGCGATGGCACCGTTAGAAAAACAATCTCTGTCGATTTGGGGTTTGTCGGACGGGCGTGCCGGTATTGAGGCTCAAGTCCGCGGGCTCGGAGAAACCCTGAGCTGGATCGCAGAAACCGAGGGCTTTCGCGCCTCGCTTTCGCTTAAACAACTGGCCTTTCGCAAACCGTTTGAGCGGCTCCCCACCCTTTTGCGGCTCTGGCCCGAACCATTGCTGCCGAACCAATCTGATGCGCTTACGCCCCCTTGGCCCGATATTCTGATCGCTTGCGGGCGCGCAAGCCTGGCCTTGTCGCTGACCATGAAACTGCGCTCGGGCGGCAAGACCTTTGTCATCCAGCTCCAGGATCCGCGCTGGCCCACCGGCCTGTTCGATGTCGTCGTCGCCCCCACGCACGATGGCCTGACGGGCCCCAATGTGGTGCCCATGATGGGCGCCCCCAACCGAGTCAATCCGGATCTGCTTAGCGCAGCCGTAAAGGCCTTTGCCGATAAACTCGCCCCCCTGCCCCGTCCGCACATTGCCGTGCTGATCGGCGGCAAGTCCAAGGCCTTTGATCTGCCCGAAGATCAGGCGGCCGTCCTCGCCGACCAGATCACCGAAGCAGTCAAATCCAGTGGCGGAAGCCTGCTCCTGACCTTTTCCCGCCGCACCCCGGCCCCGGCCCGACGCGTGCTGCTAGCGGCGCTGGACGGCCTGCCCGGCTGGATCTGGAACGAGCATGGTCCCAACCCCTATCACGCGTTTCTGGGCACCGCCGATCATATCCTGCTGACCGAAGACTCGACCAATATGGCCACCGAGGCGGCAGCGACCGGCAAGCCAGTGCATATCCTCAGCCTCGTCGGCCACAGCAAAAAGCACAGCCGCCTGCATGCCGATCTGTCCGCGCGCGGTATCAGCCGCCCGCTCCGCCTGCCGCTCCAGACCTGGAGCTATACCCCCCTGTCGGAAACCGAGCGCGTGGCCCAGGACGTGCTGGAGCGGTACAGCGCCTGGAAAGCCCGCAAGGGCTGAGGCGGCCTTGCGGGATGGGGGGCGCTTAGCAATCGGCGGTAAAAACGCGGACGCGGCTGTTCCACGCGAATTAAACTGTCACGCGAGCCCTTTAGGTTGACGGACAGATTGGAAAGATTTCCTCTGGCATGACCGTGACGGCGGAAATCGTCACCGGCAAACGCCGGGTCATCTGCTCCCTTTGGTCCCCCGTGACCAAGGCCGTGAGCGAAGCAGGGAGAGAGCAATGAGGTTTCACACTATGGCTTTGGCGTTTTTTCTGGCGAGTTGTACTCAACCCAACTTTGACGCTGGCAACGTGAAATCCCACAGAAAACACGTAAGCAATGTGGTGGATAAATCATTTCTATTGGATAGGTATAAACCTTTCGTCAATCCTGAAGTTGCGCCCTATCAAGCTCAATTAAATGACATGCCATATAGAGCACCTCATGGGCTTGTTGTTTACCCTTTGAATCCACACGATTTTGCCTACAGTGATAGAGAAATAGATTATTGGGTCAGTAAAAACGATCCTGCTGCGCAATATATTAAGGCTTATAGAATTTATGCTGATGAAGGATGTAAGGGTTACTCAAAAATTCGCAACCTTTTAACTCAAGCCTATAACTATGATTACGATGGGCCGGACAAGGCGCGAAAGAAATACTTCCCTGAGGCGATGCGAGTGCTTGGTAATATTCGAGCTGACTGCGAGAAAGATTTTTCAAATTATCAACAGTATGCTGATTTGGCCGAGAGCGGTGGATTTTTATACAAATCCACCCCCGGTCTTATAGAATAAAAGCTGATCATAGAGGGGTTGTTTATGCAATATAAAATTATACATTTCGGACGCAGTTAAAATGCCAAAACTAAAAGCTCCAAATAAATATGAAATAAAAGAAATTGTAAATTTTGCATTCTACTTTATTTCTTTTGTTGTTATATCTGCACATATGATTTACGTTTTTCATATTCATGATAATTTTGTCAATAGACGCTTATTGTCAGCTTCTGGCGAATACATATTCCCGCACAACAACAAAGGACAAATTGTTTTCATCAATGAATACGAAAAATTTATAACACACGACTCATATTTAATTATAATTGCTTTGGCCCTAATGGGATTTATTGTTAATAAATTGATTATAATCAATATAAAATAAATATCATTGCATACAAATGCACTGCATATAACCGCTATAAATATGACCATCTCAGTGTAGCAAAGCCTCCCCCACCCCGGCTTTTTTCCATCTGGCCCCTCGCCAGTCGGGGCGGAACTGACTATGTCAGGGCCTGTTGCGGGCGCGCGGCGGATGTCTGTGCCCTGCCTGCCTTTCTGCCTCCTCTTTGGCCCGCCCGTCTGGCCCCCATTCTGATCGAGCTGTTTTGCCCATGTCTGACCCGCGTTCTGTTCGTTGCCTGATCATTGGTTCCGGCCCGGCGGGCTGGACGGCGGCCATCTATGCTGCCCGCGCCCTGCTCAAGCCGGTGGTGATTGCGGGGCTTCAGCCCGGCGGGCAGCTGACGATCACCACCGACGTAGAGAACTATCCGGGCTTTGCCGAGGTGATCCAGGGCCCCTGGCTGATGGACCAGATGCGCGCCCAGGCCGAGCACATGGGCACCGAAGTGATCCACGATGTGGTCAGCAAGGCCGACCTGTCGGTGCGCCCCTTCCGCATCGAGACCGACAGCGGTCAGGTGTGGCTGGCGGAAACGGTGATCATCTCGACTGGCGCTCAGGCCAAGTGGCTGGGGCTGGAGAGCGAACAGACCTATCAGGGCTTTGGCGTGTCGGCCTGTGCCACCTGTGACGGGTTCTTCTATCGCGGCAAGACCGTGGCCGTGGTCGGCGGCGGCAATACGGCGGTCGAGGAAGCGCTGTTCCTGACCAAGTTTGCGTCCAAGGTCTATCTGATCCATCGCCGCGACAGCTTACGGTCCGAGCGCATCCTGACCGAGCGCCTGCTGGCCGATCCCAAGATCGAGCCTTTGTGGAACACCGCGATTGACGAGATCTTGGGGTCCCAGAACCCGCTGGGCGTGACCGGGGTGCGCCTGCGTGACACGTTCAATGGCACGACCCGCGAGCTGGCGCTGGATGGGGTGTTTGTGGCCATTGGCCATGCCCCGGCCTCGCAGCTGTTTGCCGGGCAATTGCCGATGAACGAGAGCGGCTATCTTCAGGTGACCCCCGGCACGCCCAAGACCCCGATCACCGGGGTGTTTGCCTGTGGCGATGTGACCGATGATGTGTACCGTCAGGCAGTGACGGCGGCGGGCATGGGCTGTATGGCCGCGCTCGAAGCGGCGCGCCTGTTGGCCGAAGAAGACCACCACCGCGCCGTCTCCTGAGAGGGCGTCAGGGTCTCAGCCGACGCTATGGCCTGACTAGTCGTCGAGGATCGCCCGGCTGATCCGTTCTGACGACGGGCGACCGGCAAAGCCCTGGCTGTAGTCGATCTTGATCTCAAGGATCCCCTGCTCGACCCGGGCGGACGGCGGACGGCCCTCGGTCAGGCGGACCTGACGGACGCCATTCAGCTCGCTGCGGGCTGTGGGGTCATCGGCCAGCTGCTCAAGCGCCACCGCCGTAACATTGGCGCTGTCGGCGAACAGATAGTCGGCCCCGGGCGTATTCACATCGGCATTAAAGGGCACCAGCCGGTTCAGCGCCTCACTGGCGCGGCGGCTGGCGCGGGCCAGATATTGCAGCAGGCTGGTGGGGGAAATCTGGCCCACCCGGATCGGCTCAGAGCGCCCAAGCACCGCCGCCGGCTGTCCCGTCGGTCGGTCCGGACTGAATAGTGTCAGCCCCCCCCAGCGAGACGACCGCAGAACCGGCTCACCGACATCGTTCTTATAGATCACATCGCCCTTCGGCCCCGGCGACGGCTTGAGCGCCCAGATCTCCGGGTTGGTCGAAAACCGCAGCAAAGCGGTTTCGCGAGTTCGGTCGAGGATAAAACGGTCTCCATCCTCAGAGACGAACACGGCCACCGGCGGGGTTTTTTCGCTTCGGCCATCGTGGGGCTGCTCACCGAACAGGGCCTCGCGCAGGCTCTGGGCCTCGGCCACGGGCGCACTGACCAGGCAGGCCAGCACTGTCACAAGCGCCATGGCGGGCCGTAACATGCGGGCAAATCCAGATCGGGAATGGGTGCAGCTCACCGTCATCAGAAAAGGCGTAGTCCCGGACTGGGGCAGATTTAAGACATCTGTACTGGAGCTGAACAGATCATAACTTTTTTGTCATGGTTTTTGTTTCTTCAAGGCCCAAATGCAAACAGGGCAGACTTTCGCCTGCCCTGTCCAAACGCTCAAGCCCTGTAGGCCTTAGCCGTTCATATGCTGGCCGCCGTTCACCGCGATGGTCGCCCCGGTAATGAAACTGGCCCGGTCGGAAGCCAGGAACGCCGTCAATTCGGCGATTTCCTCGGGCTCACCCAAACGCCCCACCGGGATCTGGGCGATGATGCCATCGAGCACGTTCTGGGGCACAGCCGCCACCATTTCGGTGTTGGTATAGCCCGGCGCAATACAGTTGACCGTGATGCCCTTGCGGGCTGATTCGAGCGCCAGCGCCTTGGTAAAACCAATCATCCCGGCCTTGGCAGCGGAATAGTTGGTCTGCCCGGCCTGGCCCTTTTGACCGTTCACCGACGAGATGTTGATGATCCGGCCATAGTTGCGCTCGCGCATGCCCTCGATGACCTGGCGGGTCATGTTGAACACGCTGTCCATATTGGTGTGGATGACTTCCTGCCATTGCAGCGGGGTCATCTTGTGGAAGAAGCCGTCGCGCGTGATCCCGGCATTGTTGACCAGCACGTCAATCGGGCCCAACTCGGCCTCGACTTCAAGGGCGGCTCTCTGGCAATCCTCAAAGTGCATCACATTGCCCTTGACGATCATGATCCCCAGCTCTTCGGCACAGGCGCGGGCATTCTCTTCGTTGCCGGCGTAACCGGCCGCGACCTTAAGGCCCGCCTCCTTGAGGCGACGGCAGATCGCCTTACCAATCCCGCGCGTTCCGCCGGTAACCAAAGCGACTCTTTGCATTGTAAACTCCCTCAGACCATTTTTTGTTTCAGTAATGGCTCAGCGCTCGACGCAGAGTGCCACGCCCATGCCCCCGCCCACGCATAACGTGGCCAGACCCTTTTTGCTGTCCGAACGGATCATTTCGTGCAGCAACGTGACGAGAATCCGCGCCCCGGACGCCCCGATGGGGTGGCCGATGGCGATGGCTCCGCCGTTCACATTGACCTTGGCCGGATCAAGACCCAGCTCCTGGACGACGCACAGAGCTTGGGCGGCAAAGGCCTCGTTGGATTCGATCCGGTCGAGATCAGCGACGCTCCAGCCCGCCTTGGCCAAGGCCTTTTTCGAGGCCGGGATCGGTCCGGTGCCCATGATCGACGGCTCGACCCCGGCATTGGCCCAAGACGCGATACGGGCCAGCGGCGTCAGCCCCCGTCGTGCCGCTTCGGTCGCCGACATCAGCACCAGCGCCGCCGCCCCGTCGTTGAGGCCTGAGGCATTGGCCGCGGTCACAGATCCATCTTTCGTGAAGGCCGGACGCAGGCCGGAGATCCCGTCGAGGGTGACGCCATGACGGATGTATTCGTCCTGATCGACGACCACATCGCCCTTGCGGCCGGCGATGGTGACCGGGGCGATTTCCTTGGCAAAGTGCCCGGCTTTTTGAGCGGCCTCGGCACGGTTCTGGGACTGGACGGCAAATTGGTCCTGAGCGTCACGGCTGAGGCTCCAGCGGGTGGCGATATTCTCGGCCGTCTGGCCCATATGATAGCCATGGAACGCGTCCCACAGACCATCACGGATCATGGTATCGACCATGCCGAGGTCACCCATTTTCTGACCATTGCGCAGCTGAGCGGCATGCGGTGCCTGGCTCATGCTTTCCTGACCGCCAGCGACCACGACGTCGGCATCGCCGGTCAGGATCTGCTGCATCCCCAGCGCCACGGCGCGCAGGCCCGAGCCACACAGCTGATTGAGGCTCCAGGCCGGGGCCTCGACCGGGATTCCAGCTTTCATCGCGGCCTGACGCGCGGGGCCTTGTCCCGCGGCGGCCTGTAGGACCTGTCCCAAAATGACTTCATTGACCTCGGCGGC
>JBKBWB010000059.1:0-9382 GCA_046289215.1 Asticcacaulis sp.
ATCCGTCGACTGGTGGCGGAGCATTGCGATACCCTCGCCCGCATCCCGATGCCGGGGGGTTTTGAAAGCCTCAATGTCTCCAATGCCTGTGCCATTGCGCTCTATGAGGCCCTGGGGCGCAGCTGAGAGGCGGACACGGCCCCTCTTGCCCCATCCATCAAGATCGCTCATTAGGGCAATATGATGGACTCATTGAACAGCTTCTTCGTCGGCATGACCGATCCGGCCCAGCTCTGGGCGCTCGGCCAGGTGCTCTTTATTGATATCGTCCTGGCTGGCGATAATGCCGTAGCCGTTGGACTGGCGGCAGCGGGGCTCGATGCCAAACAGCGGCGCCAGGCGATTCTCTATGGCCTGATTGCCGCTGTCGTCTTGCGGGTTGGGTTCGCTCTTGTCGCCGTGGAACTGATGCAGGTCATCGGCCTTGTTCTGGCTGGGGGCATCCTGCTTCTGTGGGTCTGCTGGAAGATGTGGCGTGAATTGCGTGAACAGGAGGCCGAAGCCCAGGCCGAAGCCAATCTTGAAGACGCGACCGGCATTGATGTGAATAGCAGCGGATCATTAAGCGGCGCAGCAGTGACCCCGGCGCCACGCAAGACCTTTATGCAGGCCTTGATCCAGATCCTTATCGCTGACCTGTCGATGTCGATCGACAATGTGCTCGCCGTCGCTGGTGCGGCCCGCCATCACCCGGAAGTGCTGGTGTTCGGGCTTTTGCTTTCGGTGGCGCTGATGGGGATCGCGGCCACCTACATTGCCAAGGTGCTGCACAAGTACCGCTGGATTGGCTATGTCGGCTTGGCCATTATTGTGTTTGTGGCCGTCAAGATGATCTGGGAAGGCGGCGAACAGGTTCTACACGCCCTGACCTAAAGCTCCAGAAATTGCAAAAGGCCCGGAGCTATCCGGGCCTTTTTCATTTTCAAGCCGCAAAAACCTTGGCCATAAGCTGCTCTAGCGCCACAGCATCTACCGCGTCAAAACTGTTTTTCTCAGTCGAGTCGACATCGAATACGGCCATCAGCGTGCCATCCCGATCAAAGACCGGCACCACGATCTCGCTCTCTGATCGGCTGTCACAAGCGATATGTCCCGGGAAGGCATGTACATCGGGTACGATCTGCGTCTGACGCGTGATCGCCGCAGCGCCACAAACCCCGCGCCCGAATGCAATACGCAGACATCCGAGCGTCCCCTGATAGGGGCCGACGACTAACTCCTGTGGCTTCTCTGCATCGACAACGTAAAAACCTGACCAAAAATAAGTCTCAAAGGCATCTGCCAACATTGCGCTCACCGTCGCCATGCGGGCAGTCAGATTGCTCTCACCCTCAAGCACAGCAAGGATTTCCGCCTCGACTTCGGCATAGCGTTCGGCCTTGTCGGCCGGACGATCCGTACGGGGTACATAGCTCATGGATGGTTCACTCCTTTATTTTTACCCTCCCATCTCATGCTTTGTCTGGTAAGAACAAGCGCTACGGGGCGGGACAAGGGGCGGAATCTGTCTCATACTCCGTACGGAGCCTGACCGGGAATCAGGCAACCTGTTCAGGCATTGGCCCCGCGTCGAAGCTTGACTCGGGACATGTGATTTTGAGGGGTTTTGTCGGGCCTGCACGGTTCTTGCGTTTCAAAGCGCGCTATCGATGCAACGTTTCGGCAAATTCGTTAACAGTTTGAGTGGCGTTCTTGACAGGGGTGGGTTTGGTCAGGATGAAACGTATTAACCATAGTTTCCAATCGATGCGCCTACCCATGCGGTCGCCGGAGCGCGGATGATGCAAAAGAACGTTTCAGGTCTCTTGCGACTGACCATCCTAGGTGGTGTTGCGGCTTCGACTCTGGTGCTAGCGGGCTGCGAAGGCCTGACGGGCGCCTCGGCGGGAAAATCCAAAGAGAGCCGCCTCGCCTGTCCGCGACCCGCCAGCCTTTCGGGTCAATCCGGTTTTAATGACCAGGAGCGAGAAATCCGCCACCTGCGTCGCCTGGCTTTTTCGAACGACTTTTTTGCACAGCTGGAACTGGGCGCGCGCTACGCTGCGAACCGTTCAACCGACAAAAATATCGAAGATGCCATCGAGTCTTCTGTCTGGCTGGCCATGGCGTTGGCAAACCCTGAGGGCTATGCCCCGATCAATCGATCGGTCCGTCAAACGGGCATGTGGCGCTCTTTATCGCGTTACGACGACTGCCGCGCTTGGGAGCGTCAGCAGGCCTACACCACGCTAAATACGCAACTTTCGAAAATGTCGACCCTTGAGCGCCAGACCGTGCGCGACCGGGTGATCTATATCCTGTCAACCTTA
Organism: Asticcacaulis sp.; assembly: GCA_046289215.1. Taxonomy (GTDB): domain Bacteria; phylum Pseudomonadota; class Alphaproteobacteria; order Caulobacterales; family Caulobacteraceae; genus Asticcacaulis. The sequence continues at coordinate 2,310 of JBKBWB010000059.1, forward strand.
GACGCAGACGGCTATCGGACCTTAGCCCGGCTTTATGATAACCTGTATGGACCGTTTGGAGAGCCTGCAGACAATCAACAAGCGCTTGCGGCCATGGGCGACAAGCGCTCGGGTCCGAAGGCCAAGGCACTGAGCGACGCGACGGCATTGTTCCAGCGTAACGATGTGGATGCCTACCTTTATAACTACCTGGCGGTTCAAACCGGTGACGTCAGTGCGTTCGTCCTGCTGAAGGACTTCGAGCGCTCGGCACCGGAGCGCAAGGAATATGGCAGCTTCGTTGAAGCCAAGGCCAAGCGTTGGACTCCTCCCTTCGAGTTCTATCCAACACAGGCTCCCCAAGGCGGCGTGCCGCATTCTGACGAAAGCCGGCCACGTGGGGATGCTTACGAAATTGCGCTCAGCCGGATTGAAGAGTTGCCATTCATCCATGTTGGCAAGGCGCTGAACTATCTTGATATCTCGATAGAACCACGTGATTCGGCGGCCAAACTGACAGTTCAGGAAATCGAAGCGCTTCAGGCCAAACTCGGCCGTCCGATGACAGGCCGTCTGACTAACCTTGAAAAAGTGCGTGCCATCCAGCTGGCCGCCATCAATGGCTCCGCCCAGTCGCAACTGGTTTTGGCGGTAATGTATGCCGAAGGTGTCGGGGTTCCCGCAGATTACGCCCGGGCCTTTGCCTGGTTTGAAGAAGCCGAGCGGCAAGGGTCGCCCGAAGCCAAGTTTGCCATGTCGACCTACTTCGGCCTCGGTGTGACTGGGGTTGCCGATCAAGACAAGGCCAAGGCCGTCGTCCTCAAGGTCGAATCGGCCTTAGGCGGCTTCAAACCGACTGTTTCACGCCTGCAGGCCATCCTGGCCCAGGTGTCCCGTTCACAACGCCGCTAAGGGAAGGCCGCCCATGTCCCAGTCCCTGAACCGCAACCGCCTTATGCTGAAAGTCAGCATGGCGGCTTTTGCCGTGACCGCCTTTGGCCTTCTGTCTCTGCCTGCCCAGGCTCAAGATGCAGCTCGCGTGGATGCCCAGTTGAAGCCCAACTTCGGTGGCCTGATCAATCCGCCGGTCAAGCCCAAACGGTCGATCCGTAAACCGCGCAGCGGACATGGGGACGGCGAAAAACCGCCTGTCGGCATCTCAGGCGACGGGTTCTTTGGTGGCACCATCGGTCCGAAGCACCCAAAATACGGCAAACTGGAATTTCTGCGCGTCGACTGTGATGTCGCCACTGGGCCGCACCCGGTGCAAGACGCCATCAACATGTTGCGCCCCGGCGGTTTGCTGGTGCTGGCCAACGCCACAAAAAGCTGCCGTGGCGATCTGACCGTGACCAAGCCGCTGATCATTCGCGGTGAACGCTCGCTCAACATGATCCCGATGCTGGACATCGTCACCCGGGCTGAAAACCGTGCAGATGAGTTCGCCCAAAGAGCCAAGGAACTGGCTGTTTCGGCTCCGGCCCATTTGAAGCCTCAAGGCGCGCGGCCGTGTCTCAGAGTGCGGGGCGATGTCGAAGTCAATATTTCGGATGTGATCTTTGATGCGACTGAAGCGGGTCGCTCAAGCTGTTTGGATGCGTCTGGCGCCAGCCTGACCCTGACCCGTACGGAATGGCGCTACAGCGGGGATGAATCTGCTCTGTCTGTGAGCGACGGTTATCTCGACCTGCGCGACTCTGTTGTGGCTGCAGAAACCTTGGGCGCAGCGATCCGGGCTGACAGGACCGTTCTTGATCTCGACCGTGTCACCATCGGCCGCGCGGCAGTGGCCCTTGATTTGATGCCCGATGCCGCTGAGCACTCTGAAGTTGTCGCCAGTCAGTTCTTTGGCCGCCTTTCAAACACTGGCTTCGGTCCGCGTCCGGTCGGGGTCGTCCTGCGGGGATCTCGCAACGTCGGGGCCGTGTTCTTGCGCGATGTCCAGCTCGAAGGCTATGCCGAAGGGCTGATGGTCGAGGGCGGTCATCGTCTTGAAATGCTGGGTGGCCGAATTCGTCGGGCAGAAAAGGGCCTGACCCTCTATAACGGCCAGGTCCGCCTTGAAGGTACGCTTATCCAAGCATCACAAGTTGGGGCCAATTTGATGGCCGGTCAGGTTGAGATGCGCGCCATCACTATCGACGGCGTATCCCAAGGCGGCGTGATCAGCCAGCCCGGCGTGGTCTTGACCCAATCTGAAACCGTGATCACTGGTCCTTTCTGTGAACCGTTATTCCAGGCTCAACGCGGGAGTTGGGGTAGCACCACGGGCCGCTTTATCAACAAGGGTTATGCCCGGGAATGGCGCTGTTCGGCCTATAATTGGATGGATGGTTATCAAGCCTACTCCAGCGGCGGGCGTTTTGATCCCACCATCCTTGGCTATCGCACCCAAGGCGGTAAGCGCTACCCGGTCGTCGTGCACGATGCCTACACCGGCAAGGATGGCTTTGGTCCTTCTAACCCCTATTACGACCGCAACGGGGCCAAGCGCTGGTAATCACCGGACGGCAAACTGTTCGACTGAAAGCCTAAGGCCGGAGTTTAACCTCCGGCCTTTTCGTTAAGCGCAAGGTCAAGACATTCAGGCCGCGCCCACCGGCGTACAAATCTCCACCAGATAGCCATCCGGATCACTGACATAGGCCACCGTCTGGCCCCAGGGCATCTCTTCCGGGTCTTGTTGATTAATGGCCCCTGCGTCGATTGCCTTTTGCCAGGCCGCGGCAACATCATCGGTCTCCAACGCGATTTCAAACACGGGGGCTTTGGGATCGGCCTTGGCCGGAGCCTTGCCCATGGACTGAAGCAGAGCGCGGGAACAGAAAGACAGTTTGGTCTCGCCGGTCACAAGCTCGCCCCAGTCCCCGCCTTCATGCAAGAACCCGCGCTGAAAGCCAAAGGCTCGCTCGTAAAAAGCCAGGCTCGCCTCGACCTGTTCGACGTAAAAAATGGTGTAGCGTAATTTAATGGTGGTCACCTCCTGTGCGGTTCTGCCAAAGTCCCATGACAGATCCTGTCAGTAACCGGTGACCATGATAAATCCCGCACCGCACGCCTCGCCAACCTCCGCCCTTGAGCGGCGCTTGGGCGATGTGATTCGCGCGCGACTGCCCTTTCTGCTGGCCGAGTTTGTGTTGTTTGGCCTGAAGCAGGGCTGGGCCTGCCTGTTCGGGGGCCTGATGCTCGGGGCGATCCTGATTTCAAAACTGATCTGGCAAGCGGACTGGCCCATTCATCGCTATGATGCGCTTTTTGCCTTCGCGGTCCTGACACAGGTGTTGTTTCTCTGGTTCCGGCTGGAAACCTGGGAGGAAGCCCGGGTCATCATACTCTTCCACCTGACAGGCACCGTGATGGAATGGTTCAAGGTCGCGGTCGGATCCTGGGCCTATCCGGAACCGGGCTTTTTGACGGTCATGGGCGTGCCCTTGTTTTCGGGCTTTATGTACGCGTCTGTCGGTAGTTACATGGCGCGCGTTATCCGTATTTTCGACATGCGGTTTTCACCTTATCCGCCGTTCTGGATGACGCTGGTGTTGGCCTCGGCAATCTATATCAATTTCTTTTCCCACCACTTTTTGCCGGATATCCGTTGGGTGCTGTTCGCGGCAACGATGGCGCTATTTTTCCGCACTCGGATCACCTTCAGGATCGGTCAAAAGCCCTGGTGGATGCCACTCCCCTTGGCGGCTTTCCTTTCATCCTTGTTTCTATGGATCGCCGAAAACATCGGCACCCTGACCGGCACCTGGCTCTATTCTGGCCAGATACCCGGCCAGCTCGTAAGTTTCAACAAACTGGGATCCTGGTATCTGCTGCTCTATGTGGCCTTCGTCACAGTCACGCTTGTGACGCGCGATGCCTTAAGCCCGGCTCAAGCCAAGCCTCATTTGTAATTCGCCCGCCGGTCCGAAAATGCCCGTACCCGTCGCCGCCAGGCCCGATAGCTGGCCGGTTTCAGCGCGTGACGCATCAAGGCCTTCACCTGATCTGGCTCCAATCCATGCAAGGCGCGGATATCCGAAAATCGGACATGGTCGCTGAGCGCCATTTCGATGATTTCGCTTTGGGTTTCCGAGGTTAGATCGACTGAGCTCATGCCGGAAACATAGCGCGACAGGCCCACAACCAAAACGCCGTGGTAGGCCCGGAGGGACTCGAACCCCCAACCAGACCGTTATGAGCGGTCGGCTCTAACCATTGAGCTACAGGCCCGCAACCACAGACGGGGACGTTGAGCTAGCATGCGTTTGGGCCGAGGAAAAGACCCGACCTTATTGCGCGCCCAAGCTTTCCACATGAGCAAGACGCCAAGTCAAGCTGTCATACAGCTGTGTGTTGATTTTCGGGGCCGTTTCTGAACTTTAGTCTGCATTACGCGTTCAGACCTCGTTCAGTCCTAGACGTTTATTCCCAATCCTGTTCGTGGCCCCCCGACACAGTGGGATATGGCCCGAAACCCAATAAAGGAGATTCCGATGCGCCCTGTTATGGCTCTTGTGACCGCTGCCGGCCTTGGCCTCATGGCCGCCCAGCCCGCTATGGCCCAAACGGCCCCGACCCAGACCGGGCCGCTGCTCAGCCTGTCGGCAGAAGGTCAGGTCAAGGCGACCCCGGATGTGGCCTTTGTCACTTTTGGCCTCGTAACCGAAGCCAAGACCGCCCAGGAAGCCATGGCCGCCAATGCCGCCCAGATGAGCAGGGTAATGAGCACCCTCAAGGCTCAGGGCATTGCCGACAAGCACGTCCAGACCTCGGGCCTCAGCCTCAATGCCCAATACGATTACCGCGATAACCAGCCGCCGGTGCTGCGCGGTTATCAGGCCAGCAACCAGGTCAGCGTCCGGATCGAAGATCTGGCCAAGACCGGGGCGACCCTTGATGCCGTGGTCAAGGCTGGGGTCAACCAGATCAATGGCATCAGCTTTGGTCTTAAGGATCCCAAAAAGGCCGAGGACGCGGCCCGTCTGGATGCGGTCAAGGCACTTCAGGCCAAGGCAAACCTCTATGCCGGGGCGACCGGTTACCGGATCAAGGGCCTTCAGAGCCTGAGCGAAGGCGGTGGGTTCGCGCCCATGCCGATGCCCATGCCCATGCCGCGCATGATGAAGGCAGAAATGGCTATGGCCGATGCGACCCCGGTCGCGGCGGGCGAAATGGCCGTCAGCATCACGATCAGCGCCATTTATGAGCTGGAAAAATAGTCTTCAGCCAGACGTCCGTCTGAAACGACTAAGGCCCCGGATCTGTCCGGGGCCTTTTTGATTGCGTCAACGAACCTAGCCTTAGGCCTTGATTACATTGCCCTCATCGAACAACACGACCTTGGGCGTATAGTGGCGCGCCTCTTCAAGGGGCAGCTGGCCATAGGTGACCACGATCACCTTATCGCCCTTTTGCACCAGACGGGCTGCCGCGCCATTGACGCCGATCACTTTGGATCCGCGCGGGGCTTCGATGGCATAGGTGGTAAAGCGCGCGCCTGTGGTGATGTTAAGGACATCCACCTGTTCATGGGGCAGGATCCCAGACGCTTCGAGAAACGCCTGATCAATGGCAATCGAGCCTTCGTAGTCGAGATCGGCCTGGGTGACTGTGGCGCGATGCAGTTTCGCGCGCATCAGAGTTACGAGCACGGACGGCTCCTCATGCTGCACCGCATCAACGCGCGGTCTTGCCCATATAAGGTCTTTACAGTCCTGTGACAATGGACCGCGTGCTTTGCACAATAAGCTGTCCCCTGTTTCTGATCCTTTAAAGACCCGACTGCGGCCGATCATTTGCACTCTCGACCCCACGTGCCATAAAGGTTAATATCCCACAGGGAACAGGGGTATTGGGGGATTTCATGCCAGAAAACCGTTTCAATCGAACCACATCGGCTTGGGCCATCGCCCTATGCCTCGGCCTTGCACCGTCAGTGGGTCTCAGCCAGACGGCTCCCGCGGAAACCGCGCGCCCCGCCCCGAAACCGGCTGCAACCGGGACTAAAGCCCCGACAACGACGGTTAAGTCTCCCGCGGCAACGGCCCCCGTGACCAAGGCGCCCACCCTTGCCCCGCCCCCAAAACCTGCCTTAAAAGCCCCCGTTCGCAGCGCCGTCAACTGGGCTGAGGCCCTTGAAGCCAGCGCCCCGGAGCCAGTCCAGAAGGCCAAGACCCAGATCCAGAGCCGCCAGGCCGTTGATCCGCGCACCAAGCTGCAACAAAGCGGCGAAAAGGCCCGGGCCAACCTGAAAGCGGCTCCGGCTCTTGCCCCTAAGGCCCTCGATGCAACCCGCCTTCCTGTCCTGCTGCCGTCGGACCCGGCGCAAAAGGCCAAGGCCAAGATGGTCAGCTTTGGTGAGGCCTATTCTATCGCCATTCCGCCTAAGGACGGACTGTCGATCGCCTATTCCGGCACGACATCTTTTGCGCCCTTGCCCAAGGCCAAGAGCGACCAGCTCAAGGCCGAGCGTAACCGGCCTTCCGCTAAGAGCCTCGCGGCGTCCGGCTTACCCGATGACCTCAAGATAACACGCACAGAGGACGGTTGGACCGCCAGCTTTACCCGCTTTGGTGTGCTCTATTCGGTTGATATCCTGTGTGAAGATCTTCAGGCCCCGAACTGCAAGGACGACAAAACCATCCGTAAAGCCGTCGAGGAATTGCGTGACGTGGTCCTCGGACAAGCCGCACGCGCTGAAGCCGAAGCGGCCTTACTGCCCCGCCCGACAGTGGCCCCGGTCAAGAAGGGGCAATAATATGCGTTCGATCCAAACCATGACTGCCCTGCGCCTTTGGCTGATCGCGCTTTTGGGGGGGCTCGCCTTGAGCGCCTGCTCGCCCGCACCACAAACACCGCCCGATACCCCGGATACCCCAGAAACCCCTGTGGATCCGACACCCGAAGAGCCCGAAGGTCCGGAAGATCCCCTGCCGGTCGATGAACCGGAACCCGAGCCGATCAGCTTTCCCCACGACCCGGTCGCCCAGCTCCCGGCAGGGACTGGTCCGGGCTATACGGACAAGCGCAACTGGGCGCCCGGCATCTGCTTCCCGCTGGAAGCGGCCACAGCCTGGCTGAACAGCCAGGTTTATCGGCCCGGCGGA
>JBKBWB010000060.1:0-9343 GCA_046289215.1 Asticcacaulis sp.
ACTGTTTGTGTCCGTGTCCCGCGATCGGCTCTCAAGGCCTGAGTAAGATCCGCATCCCGGTCAAAGCCGATCACAAACCAACCATGTGTGCCAGTCACGTGCACCGGTTTGTCATTCAGGAACAGTGCGGTATCGGGTTGGGCATGGCCGACCAAATAGCCGCTCTGCTGAGGCTGACCTTCAAGCCAGTCAATCAGGGGCGGATCCTGACGGGCTGGCAGGGCCGTGGGCGTTAGGCCCGCTGCCGCGATCAGGCCCCATCCAAGGCGGCGTCGGTTCAGCTGCGTCCGTTCAGTTGTTTCCACCGGATCAGGGCCTCTTTGGGGGAGGCATAGGCCTCCTGCTGGACCGGGTTCCAGTAACGTAGCACTTCGAGCGGGATCGGCTTGCCGGACACGGCACACAGCACAAAGCTGCCGGGGCGCATCACGGTATAGTCAGCATCGCTGTACTGCAGGACCGCCTGGCCCCCGGTGGTCGGATCAAACTTATTCATAGGACCACTTTGCCGGGCCATGGCGCGGGGGTCAAGGGAAGGCCACTCCCCAAAAGGCCCCCAGATGCGCGTCTCAACCGGGCGCAAAGGCTCTGGTCAGGGGCGCAGCGGATCAGTATGGAGGTGGCATGAATATTCTGCTGGTCGGATCGGGTGGCCGCGAACACGCCCTCGCTTGGAAAATCAGACAATCGCCGCTGGTCACCCGGCTGGTGATCGCCCCCGGCAACCCCGGCATGGCCGCTCTGGGTGAGCTGTCGCCGGTCGCCGCCACCGATGCCGAGGGGCTGATGGCCCTGGCACGCAATATCGGCACGGACCTCGTCGTTGTCGGGCCGGAATCGGCATTGGCCGAGGGTCTGGCCGATGGGCTTGAGCGTATGGGGATCCCCTGTTTCGGTCCCAGCCGCGCGGCAGCCCAGCTTGAGACCTCCAAGGCCTTTACCAAGGATTTCTGTGGCCGTTACGGCCTGCCGACGGCGGCCTATGGCGCGTTTGATGACGTGCTGGCGGCCAAGACCTATTTACGCGAAACTGACGGCCCTTATGTGATCAAGGCCGATGGCTTGGCGGCGGGCAAGGGCGTGGTGATCGCCGAGACCCTCAAGGATGCCGAAATCGCCGTCGAGAACATGATGTCGGGCCGTTATGGCTCGGCGGGGGATCGGGTGGTGATCGAAGAATTCATGCAGGGCGAGGAGGCTTCGGTCTTTGCCCTCTGCGACGGTGACCACGCGATCCTGTTCGGCTATGCTCAGGACCACAAGCGCGCTTTTGACGGCGATCTTGGCCCCAATACCGGCGGCATGGGCACCTATTCTCCGGCCCCGGTGGTCAATGAGGCGGTGCTCAAGGCCACCTATGAGCAGATCATCCGCCCCGCCGTCGAAGGCATGGCGCGCGATGGCCACCCCTATCGCGGGGTGTTGTTTGCCGGTCTGATGATCAAGGACGACCAGCCGCGTCTGGTGGAATTCAATTGCCGCTTTGGCGATCCGGAATGCCAGGTGCTGATGCTGCGCCTGCAAAGCGACCTCGTGCCCTACCTGCTGGCTGCCGCGACAGGGACCCTGGCCAAACTGCCCGCGCCGCAATGGTCGGATGGGGCCGCAGTCTGCGTGGTTTACGCGGCCAAGGGCTATCCCGAAAGCCCGCTGACCGGTTCTCAGATCCGGGGCCTTGATCAGGACTTTGGACCGGAGACAGTTATTTTCCACGCTGGGACCGCCCGCGATGAGCAGGGGCTGGTGCGGGCGGCGGGCGGCCGGGTGCTGAACGTCTGTGCCACGGGCGAGGACCTCGGCGCCGCGCGGGACGGGGCCTATGAGGCCCTGTCGAAGATCGACTGGCCCGGCGGCTTCTATCGCCGCGACATCGCTTGGCGCGCTTTTGGCCGGTGATAATCCCCTCCGCCCCTAACTGGGGCACCTCCCCTTGGGAAGGGGAGGAGAACAAGGGGTTATCTCCTCCCCGCATTGGGGGGAGGTGCTGAGCGCAGCGAAGCGGAGGGGTGTCTTTCCTTTATGCGCGGCTTACATCCCCTCCGCCCCTAACCGGGGCACCTCCCCTTGGAAAGGGGAGGAGAAACAGACGCTTACTGTAAGTCCCTTCAACTTCGGGCGACGGGGGCTCGGCGTATGAAGCGGGACGCACTATACAGTCCCGCACGGCTCGCCTAGCATCCGCTCAAGGATAAGACGGGGGCGGGCGTGAGCGGATTGGCGGCAGATACGGACAGCAGTTTAGGCCCGTGGGGGCGGCGGATCGGGTTATTTGCCGCGATCGGAGCCGCCGTGGGCCTCAGCCTGTGGGGACCGCAAAGCGGCCTCAGCCCGGCGGCTTGGGTCGCGCTGACGACCCTGATCTGTGTGGTTATTTTGTGGGTCACAGAAGCGGTGCCGCCCGCCGTTGCCGCCTTTGCGCCGCTGATCGTGTTTCCGCTGACCGGGGTGCTCAAGCCGATTGAGGCCGCGGCCCCGTTTGCTGATCCGATCCTGTTCATCTTTATTGGTGGGTTCATGATCGCCAAGGCGATTGCCCACTGGGGGCTGCATCGGCGGCTGGCGCTGTTGACAGCGGTGACCAGCGGGGGCGGGCCGCGCGCGCTGGTGATCGGGTTTATCCTCGCTGCGACCCTGCTGAGCATGTGGATTTCCAACACCTCGACCACCCTGATGCTTGTGCCCATAGCCGTTGGGGCCGCCGAGGCCATGCGGCGTGCGGGCTATACGGACCCTAAGCTGGGGATGGCGCTGGTGCTGGGGGTCGCGTTTGCCGCCTCGATCGGGGGGATGGCCACGCCAGTAGGTTCGCCGACCAATCTGATCGCCATGAAGTTTCTCGACGCGCAAAATCAGAGCCTTGGCTTTGCGGCCTGGATGACCCATGCCTTGCCGATTGTCCTCGTCATGACCGTGGCCCTGTGTGGTCTCATGATCCTGGGTCTACAGGGGGCCGGGGCAGGAGTGCGGGCCCAAGGGCAGGAGGCGCTGAAAACCGCGCTGAATGAACAAGGCCCCGTACGGGCAGCGGAATGGCGTGTTGGGCTTGTATTCCTGCTGGTAGCGCTGGCGTGGATGGGGCGCGAGCCCCTGTCCAAGCTGCCGGGGCTGGGCGGCTTGACGGATATGGTGATTGCCATGGCCGGGGCCTTTGTCCTGTTTGTGATCCCGTCCGGGGACAAGGCGGCAGACGGAAGTTCGGAACCCTTGCTGCGGTGGGAAACGGCGACCCAGATCCCCTGGGGCGTGGTGATGCTGTTCGGCGGCGGGCTGTCGCTGGCGGCGGGGCTGGAGGCGACCGGGGTGTCGGACTGGCTCGCCGGAGCCTTGTCGGGGCTGGGGGTCTGGCCGCCGGCCCTGATCCTGCTGGTCTTGCTGCTGGTGACGCTGGTGGCGACCGAGTTGATGAGCAATGTGGCGACCCTGACGGCCATGCTGCCGATTCTGGCGGCCTTCGCCAAGGGCGCGGGGCTTGATCCTTTGTTCCTGATGTTTCCGGTCTCGCTGGCGGCGTCGCTCGGGTTCATGTTGCCGACCGCGACGGGGCCAAATGCTATTGCCTATGCCTCGGGCGTTGTACCCTTGCGGGGCATGTTGCTGCGAGGCGGTGCGCTGGATCTTTTGGGCGTAACCGTGGTGCTGGCGGCGGCGCTCTTGATGGGCACCGCCGGTCGATAGGCAAGCAAGTGACGGATTTTCATGGATTGCGCCGTTACGACAGCCTAGTCTTGCCGCCTCATCCTCGCTAAAGGCTTTGTATGGCCGACCTGATGCTCCAACCCCTGATCGTCCGTATTCGCCCGCTGGTGCCGTTGGTTGATGAGACGGCGGCGGCCTGGACCGTCGAGACCTTGAGCCAGCATGCTGCCGAGACCGGCCAAGATGCGCTGTGGCAAAAGGCTCGTCCGGTGCTGGAGCCGATCGCAGGGGCCTCGTCCTATCTGGCGGGGCTAATGCGGCGCGATCCGCACCGGGTGTTTCGGATTTTGTCCCAGGCCCCGGAAACCCGCCTCGAAGCGATCCTTCTGGATGTCGCCACCCTCGAAGCCATTCCGGAAACCCTTGAAATCAGCAAAAAGCGCCTGCGACAGCTCAAGGGTGAACTGCATCTGCTGACGGCCCTGGCCGACCTGGGCGGGATCTGGGGGCTGGATCAGGTGACGGGCGCCCTGACCCGGTTTGCCGATGCTTGCTGCCGGGCGGCGCTTCGGATTGCGGCGCTTCAGGAACAGGACAAGGGGCGGCTCATCCCGGTCACTGGCGAAGACCCCGACGCCGGACCCGTGCCGGGTCTGTTTGCCCTGGCCATGGGTAAGCACGGGGCGTTTGAGCTGAACTATTCCAGCGACATCGACGTGACGTTCTTTTTCGAGCCCGAGCGCTTGCCGCTCAAGCCCGGCGTCGAAGGGCAGGGGGTGGTCAACCGACTGGCCCAGCTGTTCACCAATCTGCTCAGCGACCGCACGGCGGATGGCTATGTGTTCCGGGTCGATTTGCGCCTGCGTCCGGACCCGTCCTCGACCCCGCCGGTGGTGTCGGTGGGCTCGGCCCTGGCCTATTACGAAAGCGTCGGCCAGAACTGGGAGCGCGCGGCCTATATCAAGGCGCGGCCCGTGCTCGGGGATCTGCACGAGGCGCGCAGTTTCCTTGAGGCCCTGCGTCCGTTCGTCTGGCGGCGCAGCCTCGACTATCCGGCCATTGCCGATGTCCATTCGATCAAGCGCCAGATCCATGTCTATCGCGCCGATACCCGGCTTGAAGCGGCCGGGGCCAACCTCAAGCTCGGGGCGGGCGGGATCCGCGAGATTGAGTTTTTCGCACAAACTCAACAGTTGATTTTGGGCGGGCGCGATCCTTCCTTGCGGTCCAATCGCACGATCGAGGCGCTGGATGCCCTGCGCAAGGCCGGGCATCTGGCCCCGGCGGTCTGCAAGGAGCTGAAGGCCGCCTATGGTCGCCTGCGGGCCTGGGAGCACCGGGTACAGATGCTGGAGGATGAGCAGACTCACACCCTGCCCGAAGACCCCGCCGTGCGGCTCAAGGTGGCGGCGCTGAGTGGGGCCTCCAGCCTCAGCCGCTATGACGGCCAAGTGTCGCGGACCCTCAAGACCGTCAACACCCGCTATGGCGAGTTGTTTGCCTCGGACGAGCAATTGTCCTCGGATCTTGGCAGTCTGGTCTTTACCGGGATTGAGGACGATCCAGAGACGCTCAATACCCTCAAGCGTATGGGTTTTGAGGATCCGGCCCATGTGTCGGGCATGATCCGGTCCTGGCATCACGGGCGCATTCCGGCCACCCGTACCGAGCGGGGGCGCGAGCTGTTTACGCGGCTGGCCCCGCGCCTTCTGGATGCGGCCCATGCGACGGGGGCCCCCAATGCGGCCTTCCGGCGGTTTTCGGTGTTTTTCTCCGGCCTGTCGGCGGGGGTGCAGGTCCAGTCTTTGTTCCTCGCCAAGCCCAAGCTGTTTCAGATGGTCGTCGAAATGATGGCCTTTTCGCCGCGTCTGGCCACCCAGCTTGGTCGGCGTCCGGCGATCTTTGACGCGCTTTTGGATGCGAACTTTTTTGCCCCCTTGGGCGAGGAGGTGGGCCATAGTCTGACCGACAGTCTGCGCGAACCGGCGGACAGCTTCGAAGACGCGATGAACCGGGTCCGCCGGGCCCATCGGGAACAGGCCTTCCGCATTGGCCTGCATATTCTCAATGGTCGGGTGGGGACGACCGAAGCCGGGGCGGCCTATGCCCGTTTGGCGGATGCGGCAATTACGGCGCTGGCCCCCGAAGCCCTGCGCGAGACATCCCGGCTGGGGGGCGTGTTCCCCGGCAAGGTGGCGGTGATCGGCCTTGGCAAGTTGGGGTCGCAGGAAATGACGGCGACGTCCGATCTCGATCTGATGACTGTCTACTGGCCGGAAACCGACCAGAGCGTATCGGACCTCAAGGGTTGGGCGTCGGAAACGTTCTACAGCCGGTTCACTCAAAGGCTGATCGCGGCCCTGTCGGCCCCGACGGCTGAAGGTCAGCTTTATGATATCGACATGAAGCTGCGCCCGACCGGGGCCAAGGGGCCGGTGGCGGTCTCGCTCAAGGCCTTTGCCGATTATTATGGTGCGGAGGCTGAGACCTGGGAGTTTTTGGCCCTGTGCCGGGCGCGGGTGATCTGGGCCAGCCATCCGGGCTTTGCCGAAACCTGTCAGCGCCAGATTGAGGCCGCCCTGCGCCAGCCGCGCGATCCCTTTGCGACGGCCCGGGATGTGCGGGCCATGCGTGATCTGATGGACAAGGAGCGCCCACCGCATTCGGTCTGGGATCTAAAGCTCATGCCCGGCGGTCAGGTCGATGCCGAGTTTGCGGCTCAGGCGCTGCAAATCATCTATGCCTCAGGGGGCGGACCGCTGCGGACCGGGACAGTGGCCGCACTGCAGGCCATGAGCCGGGCGCGTCTGGCGGACGATGCGGATCTGGAGGCGCTCAGCAACGCCTGGAGCGTCCAACAGGGGCTGACCCAGTTGATGCGGGTTGCGCTAGAGGCCCGCGATGATCCGGCCAAAGAGCCGTCCGCCTTTCAGCGTAAGCTCGCTCGTGCGGCGCGCAGCCAGCGGCTGGATACGTTGCAATCCAAGCTCAAGACGATGCAGGGGCGGGCTCGCGCCGCCTTTTACCGGATCCTTGAGATGGTCCGCTAACAAACGATTTGAAGCTCAGCGACGGACTCCGGCCTGACCTGCGTTGAACAGGTATCGGGGATGCTGAAGGGCACCAAGGAGACTTCGAATGAAAAAGACACTTCTGAGCGCAACCGTTCTGACCCTTGCACTGACCGCGGGATCCGTAGCCCTCGCGGACCATCACAAGGGTATGCATGGCCCCAAGGCGCCGATAGCGGATGCCAATCAGGACGGCCAGGTCAGCAAGGCTGAGTTTGACGGCGCGCGTGCCAACCAGTTCGCGAAGATGGATGCCGACAAAAATGGCCAGATCAGTGCCGCGGAAATGCAGGCACACCATGACGCCATGAAAGCGGAGCGCATGGCGCGCCGGGCAGAGCGTCAAAAGGCGCGGATGGACAAGCACCTGGCCATGCTCGACACCAATAAGGACGGCCAGATCAGCCAAGCCGAATTTGCGGCCAAGGGCGCTGAGCATTTCGCCAAGATGGATGCCAATAAAGACGGCCAGATCAGTGCCGATGAGCGCCGCAAAGGCCGCGACGGCATGATGGGCGGTAAGGGTAAGGGCGATAAAGCCATGGGTGGCCATCACGGTCATTAAGGATACGATGGGTGATGGCCGGACCTAAGGTTTTGGTAAGCGCAAAGCCCCAGACTCAGTCCGGCCGTTTGCCTGTGGGAGGCGATGATTTGCTCCAATCTGCGTCGCCCGGTCCTGACCGCGATGATACCGATGCCACCTTGATGGCGCGGATCCGCGAGGGTGACTCCGGTGCGGTGCGGGACCTGATTGCGCGCAAGCTGCCCCGTCTCTTGGGGCTGGGGCGCAAGCTGCTTGGGGATCAGACCGAGGCGGAAGACATGGCGCAAGAGGCGTTTTTCCGAATCTGGAAACATGCCGGGCGCTGGCAACCCGAGCGGGCCCGGTTTGACACCTGGATGCACCGGATCGCCTTGAATCTTTGCTATGATCGGCTCAGGCGTCGCAAAGATCTGTTACCGGGCGAGATGCCAGAGTTGATCGATCCCGCACCGTTGGCCGAGGCGCGTTTGACCGAGGCGGATACGACGCGAGAACGCGAACAGGCGGTTATGGCGGCATTGGCGCAATTGCCCGAGCGGCAAAGAGCCGCGCTGACCTTGCAATACTACCAGGGTTTATCGAATATTGAGACGGCAGAGGTTATGGGATTGAGCATCGAGGCAGTGGAAAGCTTGCTGGCCCGAGGACGACGGGCGCTTCGGACTGCTCTGGCGGACTTCAAGCCTGTAACCCATCGCGCGCCGGGAGAAAGCCAATGAGCGGCGGTCAAAACTCCAGCCCCCTGTTTAGCGAAGCCCGCTTTCGGGCTTTGGCGGATGCCTATGGCGCGGATCTGTCTCGCTGGCCCGTTGGGGAACAACACGCTGCGCGCCTCTGGCAAAGCACCTATCCGGAACCGGCGGCCTTGATCCTTTCTGAGGCCGGATTGTTGGATCAGTGGCTGGACCAGGCTCTGCCGTCCGTCGTGCCCGAGGCCCTAACCCAAGCCGTCTATCAGCAGCAGCGCAGTCTTCAGGCGCGTATTTTGAGGCGAGCCCAGTTGTCGCTCTGGACACGGATTATGGAGGATCTTGCCCGGGTGGCCCATCAACTCCGGGCGCGACCGGCCCCTTTGTTTGCTGGTATGGGACTGGCCACAGCCGCCCTGACCGGACTGTTGATCGGACTGGTGTTTATGCCTGTATCCAGTGCCCCGGAGACCTATGGTGCTGAGCCGTCTGTTGCCGTCCAAGGAGCTGAAATCGAGCTGCAAGAGGCCGCCCTTACAGAATGGCTAAGTGGCGGCCTTGATGAGACGGAGTACAGCCTGTGACACTCTCTCCACGATTGTTACAGATGGGCCTGATCGGCTCGTTGGCGCTCAACTTGTTCTTGGGCGGTATGATGCTGGGGAAGGTCCTTCGTCCTGAACCCAAGGCAATAAAACAATCAACGCTCACATCTGCCCCGCCAGTGTTGGTATCAAAGCCGGCAAAACCTGAGTCTGCTGCGCCTTTGGAGAGTGCGATCGCGCCGGTGGCCTCCGAAAAAACTCCGGCAAAGACTATGCTTCCGGCTAAGACTGAGCCGAACCTAAAAAGTTCGGAACGGAACGGTCACCATCACGGACGGAGTTTGGACCATGGGGCCGGGGATCTTGACGGCCCGCCGCTTGGGTTGCGCCACGTCATAGGGGCTCTTGATCCTGCCGATCAGCGCATTCTTCGGACTGGTCTTCGCCAAGTGATGGTGCAGTCTCGCGAGGATAAACGCCAGGTGCGGCGCTTGAGACAGGAAGCGGCCCGCTTGGCAGCCGAATCAAACTTTGATGCCGACACGGTCAGTGCTGCCATGGCTCGCGCCCGCGCTGCCGAACTCGAGGGCCGAGCACGCTCTGAGGCTATTCTGACAGATACCTTATCAAAGCTTTCTCCAGAAGGACGGCTGAAAGTCGTGCCAGTCTTGTTGCTTCGAAAACGCGAACGGATGGAGCCATCCGGATCAAATACGCCGAACGGACAGAAGGAAGATCCCGGACTTTAGCAATTTCACAGTCGGGATTTAGAATTTGTCGCGTGATCTTTTGCAACGGAATCGGCAGAAAGAGACAGACCCGGAGCGTCTGCGCTCCCACTGACCGACCGGAGAC
>JBKBWB010000061.1:0-6003 GCA_046289215.1 Asticcacaulis sp.
ACCCTCAGAGCCCGCCAAACCGATTGGGACAGCTTCTTTGCCCTGGCGGCCCAAATATCTGTCCCGGCCGATTTTCTATCGCCGCAAGAGATAGCCCAAGAATTAAAATCGTAAATTACTTTGAAATTAAATTATTGAGCGGTTTTTATTATATTTAGTAAAATAAGATTCTTTCTATAAGAAGAACAAATACACCAAACATTTTCAATTCCCTCCAATTGCACAGGGCATTCATTAGACAGCTCTATACTTTGTCGAACAGAAACTGCAATATTTCTGGTTTTTTTATTAATTTTTTCGTCATATTCAAAACTCTCACACCAAAGTCTAATGGCTAGGGAAGGGTCCTCTGCTTTAAATTGGGATATGTATGTTCCACCATCATACTCAACACATATTGTGAATAAATCAGACAATGTAATCTCCATAGTTAACTTAAAAACCTCAATACAATAAAAAAAACCCCGGGCCAACGACCCGGGGCTTTGTTATCGGAACATCTCAGCCACCTTAGTAGCGGTAGTGGTCCGGCTTGAACGGCCCTTCGACCGGGACGTTGATATAATCGGCCTGTTCTTGGCTCAGCTTGGTCAGCTTGGCCCCCAGCTTTTCCAAATGCAGGAACGCCACCTTTTCATCGAGGTGCTTGGGCAGGGTATAGACCGCGTTCTGATAGGCGGCGCGGTTGGTCCACAGCTCGATCTGGGCCAAGGTCTGGTTGGTAAAGCTTGCCGACATCACAAACGACGGGTGGCCGGTCGCGTTGCCCAGATTCACCAGGCGTCCTTCGGACAGGACGATGATCTTCTTGCCGTCCGGGAAGCCCACATGGTGCACCTGCGGCTTGATTTCGTCCCAGACAAAGTTGCGCAACGCCGCAATCTGGATCTCGGAGTCAAAGTGGCCGATATTGCAGACGATGGCGTTGTGCTTCATCTCGCGCATGTGTTCGAGACGCAGCACATCCTTGTTGCCGGTGGCCGTCACAAAGATGTCGGCATAGGCCACGGCATCTTCGATGGTCTTGACCTCATAGCCTTCCATGGCGGCCTGAAGGGCACAGATCGGATCGACCTCGGTCACGATCACGCGGGCCCCGCCCTGACGCAGCGACGCAGCCGAGCCCTTGCCCACATCGCCATAGCCCAGGACCACGGCGACCTTTCCGGCCAGCATCACATCGGTGGCGCGGCGGATCGCATCCACCAGCGACTCGCGGCAGCCATAGAGGTTGTCGAACTTCGACTTGGTCACGCTGTCATTGACGTTGATGGCCGGGAACGGCAGCTCACCGGCCTTGGCCAGTTGGTACAGACGATTGACCCCGGTGGTGGTCTCTTCGGACACGCCCGTGATGGAATCGCGGATCGCCGAATAGAAACCCGGCTTTTCCACGAGATAGCGCTTCATCACCTTATAGAGCGCCTCTTCTTCTTCGTTCTGGGGGTTATCGAGCACCGACGGATCCTTTTCCGCCTTGGGCCCGAGCACGCACAGGAGCGTCGCGTCGCCGCCGTCATCGAGGATCAGGTTCGGATAGCCGCCGTCGTGCCATTCAAAGATCTTGTGGGCATAATCCCAATATTCTTCGAGGGTTTCACCCTTGAGGGCGAACACCGGCGTGCCGGTTGCGGCGATCGCGGCGGCGGCATGGTCTTGGGTCGAGAAGATGTTGCACGACGCCCAGCGGACCTCAGCCCCCAACGCCTGCAGCGTTTCGATCAACACCGCAGTCTGGATGGTCATGTGCAGCGAGCCGGCAATGCGCGCGCCCTTGAGCGGCTGGGTCGGGCCATATTCTGCCCGCGTGGCCATCAGGCCCGGCATTTCGCCCTCGGCGATCTCGATTTCCTTACGGCCCCAGTCGGCCAGGCTGATGTCACGAATGATGTAATCGGTCACGAGAAGCTCCGGGGCTTGAGAGACGATCTGTCGGCTGCACCTATAATCGGCATGGCGGACAATCGCAACAAAGATATAAAGATGTCTTTATATGCACAAAGAGCGTGACAGGATCACTCGGCACGATAGGCTGGCCTTAAAACAAGACTATTCCCGAGGACGCCCAATGAATATGCCCCTAATTGCAGCCATAACGGCATTCAGCCTTCCCGCTACGGCGTCAGTCGCTCAGGCGCAATCACAAACCATAGGATGTGAGACGCCGCGCCTGATTCATGCCGGCGCACTTCTGGATCAGCCTGGGCAAACAGCCAAAGGCGCTTCAACCCTGCTGGTCTGTAAAGACGTCATTCGGGAAATCAGGGCTGGGTTCCATGATGGCCCGGCGTTTGGACTGACTTCGGCTGCGCCGGTGACGGATCTGCGCAATGCCTACGTCCTGCCCGGCCTTATAGACAGCCACGTCCACCTGACAACGGATCTGGCTGGGATTGAGGGCCAGCTCGCCGGAGTCACAGACAGCCCAGCCAAAAAAGCCTTTACCGCCCTCGTCAACGGCCAAAAGACGCTGCGGGCCGGCTTCACGACGGTTCGGAACCTAGGCGATACGGATGGCGTCACCTTGGCCCTGCGCGATGCCGTCAGATCGGGACAGGTTATTGGGCCGCGGATCATTGATGCGGGTGTCTCCATTTCGACCACCGCCGGGCACATGGACCATACCCTGGGCTTCCGCGAAGACCTTCACGAGGTTCTGGACCACCAGAATACCTGCGACGGCGTTGAAAGCTGCCGCCATGCCGTGCGCCTGCAAATCCGGCGAGGTGTCGATGTCATCAAGATTGCGACAACAGGCGGCGTCAACAGTCGAATTGGTGCGGGCCTGGGCAAACAGATGTTCGAGGACGAGGTCCGCGCCCTTGCCGACACGGCCCGTCTCTATGACAAGAAAATTGCTGTCCATGCCCATGGGGCTGATGGCGTAGCGCTGGCGTTAAAAGCTGGCGTGAATTCTATCGAACATGGCACCTTGATGACCGACGCCGAAGCCGAACAGATGGTGAAGTCTGGGACCTATTATGTTCCAACGCTCTCGACCATCAATGGCTACCTCGAGCGTCTGGCCAAGAACCCCAACGCCTATGAGCCCGCTGTAAAAGCCAAGATCGAATGGCGTATCGGCATCACGGGCAAGTCTCTGAGGCTCGCTCATGGCAAGGGGGTGAAAATTGCGTACGGAACCGATGCCGGTGTCTCTAAGCACGGTCGCAACGCAGACGAATTCGAGCTGCTGGTCAAGCACGGCATGTCTCCGATGGCCGCGATCAAGGCCGCTACCGTCAATGCCGCAGATCTACTCGGGGTCAGTAAGGACGTTGGCACCCTCGAACCGGGAAAACAGGCTGACCTGATCGCGGTCTCGGGTGATCCGACTCAGGATGTCACCGTTCTGAAATCGGTCCGTTTCGTTATGAAGGGCGGCCAGATCATCAAGGCAGACTAAGTTCTTTGCCCGGTCCAGCGGGCTCTCTCACCTCTTGCGGAAAATCTACAGTTTGCCGAGGCTCTGGATTTTTCCGCATGGGGTGGTACGGCGGCTTATGACCCAGTTTTCTGCTGCCCTGAACGTCCTCGCCAAGCCCCGCCACGACTGGACTAAGGATGAGGTCGCGGCCCTGTTTGATCTGCCCTTTCCGGAGCTGATCTTTCAGGCGGCCAGTGTGCATCGTGTCCATTTTGACCCCACTGAACTCCAGATGGCCCAGCTGTTGTCGGTCAAGACCGGCGGCTGTGCGGAAAACTGTGGATATTGCAGCCAGTCGGCGCATTTCGACACCGGGCTCAAGGCCAGCAAACTGATGGATCTCGAACGAGTCCTGACCGAGGCACAGGCGGCCCGCGCCGGGGGGGCGGATCGGTTCTGCATGGGTGCGGCCTGGCGGGAGCTGAAAGATCGGGATCTGCCGCAGCTCGCGGCCATGATCTCCGGCGTCAAGGCGTTGGGTCTGGAAACTTGCGCCACCCTCGGTATGGTCACGGCGGAACAGGCCAAGGCCCTGAAAGACGCTGGGCTTGATTACTATAATCACAACCTCGACACCGGTCCGGACTATTACGACACGGTCGTCAGCACCCGGACCTATCAGGATCGCCTCGATACGCTGAGCCATGTGCGGGCCGCGGGTATGAAGACCTGTTGCGGCGGGATTGTCGGCATGTGCGAAGCGCGCGCCGATCGCATCGGCCTGTTGCATGCCCTCGCAACCCTGCCTGAGCACCCCGACAGCCTTCCTGTCAATATGCTGGTCCCGATCCGAGGCACACCTCTGGGGGACAAGGTTTCCACAGAAGGCCAGATCGATCCCATCGAGTTTGTCCGCACTGTTGCCGTGGCGCGGATCGTCTGCCCGCGCGCCTTTGTTCGCCTGTCGGCGGGCCGCGAAACCATGAGTGCGGAGCTTCAGGCCCTGTGCTTCCTCGCGGGGGCTAATTCGATCTTTGTCGGCAACCGGCTTCTGACGACACCCAACCCGGAACAGGATCAGGACGCGGCCTTGTTGGCCAGCTTAGGCCTGCGCCCTCTGTCACGCGCGATGGCTCAAGCGCAATCGTAACAAATTTGTAAGGTTTCTGAGGCGCGCACCCTGTTGCACCCGGACGGTTTCAGTCGTCACATAGCGCCGCTCGGTTCCCCGTGTGGATCCGGGCCAAAAATCGGGGCTAATCAGGGACCGCACATGAACCGCTACAAGACCTTTACCGCCGCCGGCGTAATCGCTGCCGCGCTGTTTGCCGCCGCCACACCCGTCGTCGCCGCGCCAAAAGCCAAGGCCGCTCCGGCGACGCCTGCCACCCCGGCCCTGCCGGACATCGCCGTCAATTTCGAGACCTTTACTCTGCCTAACGGCCTGCGCGTGGTCGTTCACGAAGACCGCAAGGCCCCGGTGGTTGGGGTCAATATCTGGTATCACGTCGGCTCCAAGAATGAGCCCAAGGGCCGCTCGGGCTTTGCCCACCTGTTTGAGCACCTGATGTTCAACGGCTCAGAAAACTTCAACAAGGACTGGTTCAAGGCGCTCGAAACCATGGGTGCCACCGGAATGAACGGCACCACCAACGTCGACCGGACCAACTATTTCCAGACGGTCCCGACCGGCACACTGGATGCCGTGCTGTGGCTCGAGTCCGACCGTATGGGTCACCTGCTGGGCGCCGTCGATCAGGCCAAGCTCGATGAGCAGCGCGGCGTCGTGAAGAACGAAAAGCGCCAGGGCGAGAACCAGCCCTATGGCCAGGTCTGGAATCTGATCACGCAATACAGCTATCCCGAGGATCACCCCTATGGCCATACGGTCATCGGGTCGATGGATGACCTCAATGCGGCCAAGCTGGAAGATGTCCAGGCCTGGTTCAAGGACTACTATGGCGCATCGAACGCCGTGCTGGTGCTGGCCGGGGACATCGACGTCAAGACGGCCAAGGAAAAGGTGACCAAGTACTTTGGAGCCCTGCCCGCCGGAAAGCCGCTTCCGCGTACCCAGGAATGGATCAACAAGCGCACGGAAGCCGCCCGCGTCGATGTTCAGGACCGCGTGCCCCAGGCCCGCGTCTACCGTGTCTGGAACACCCCCGGCTATGGCTCAGAGGCGTCGATTGCCACGGATTCCGCCCTGTCGGCCTTTGCCAATGTTCTAGGCTCCGGCAAGACCTCGCGCCTCTATCAGCGTCTTGTCCTCAAGGAAAATCTGGCCTCTGAGGTCAGTGCCTTCCAGAACGGCAGCGAGATCGCCGGCCAGTTCCTGGTGGTCGCCACCGCCCGTCCAGGCGCAGACGTGGCCCGCATCGAAGCCATCATCGACGAGGAAATCGCTCGCCTGAAGACCTCAGGCGCCACGGCGTCCGAGCTCAATAACTACAAGGTTTCGACCTATGCCCAGTTTGCCCGCGGCCTTGAACGGGTCGGCGGCTTTGGCGGCAAGTCTGACCTGCTGGCGGAATCGACCGTCTATTTCGGTCGCCCCGATGGTTATAAGGTCCAGTTTGACCTCCTCAAGGGCATGACCAGCGCCGCCATGACCCGCGCCGCCAAGGACTGGATCG
>JBKBWB010000061.1:6013-9310 GCA_046289215.1 Asticcacaulis sp.
CCCTGACCATCACCGTCCATCCGTTCGCCGCCAAAGACGGCAACATGGCCCAGGATGCCGACCGCAAGCAGCTTCCGGCCATCACCGATGTCAAGGATCCGGGCTTCGACGCCTATCAGACGGCGACCCTGAAAAACGGCACCAAGGTGCTGTTCGCCCGTCGGACCACCACGCCGATCATCTCGGTCACGGTCGGCCTGCCGCTTGGCAGCGGTCATGATCCGGCGAACAAGTCGGGCCTCGCCGCCCTGACGGCCAATCTGCTGGACGAAGGCGCGGGCAAGCGGGATGCGACCGCCATTGCCGAGACCGCCGAGTCGCTCGGCGCCAACCTCAGCACCGGCGCGAGCGCGACCCACACCATCGGTTCGGTGTCATCTCTGACTGGAACGCTCGACGCCTCACTGGATCTGCTGGGCGATGTTCTGCGCAACCCGACCTTCCCTGCGGCGGACTTTGAGCGCCTGCGCCGCCAGACCATCGACGGCATCAAGCGCCAGAAGGTTACCCCGGCGGTCGCCAGCACTCAGGCTCTGCGGCTTGCCTTTGGTGAGGCCCATCCGTTTGGCCGTCCGGCGACTGAGGCCAGCCTTGCTGCCATCACGCTCGACGACGTCAAGGGCTTCTATGCGGGTGCGGACCTGTCCAAGGGCTATATCATCGTCACTGGCGATACGACCCTGGAAGCGGTTCTGCCCAAGCTCGATGCCCGCTTCGGCAACTGGGCTCCGGCCAAACCGGCTCCGGCCCCGGTTGACTTCACCCAGGTCAGCACAGCCAAACCGGCGATCTATCTGATCGACCGCCCCAATGCGCCCCAGTCCCAGATAGTTGCCATCAATACCGTGATGCCGTTTGATGTGGCCACCGAAGCCGATGTGGAAATGGCCAACAAGATCTTCGGTGGGGCCTTCATCTCGCGTCTGAACATGAACCTGCGCGAAGACAAGGGCTGGTCCTATGGGGCTCGCAGCGGTGTCGCCGGAACCTTTGGTCCGCGTGCCATGACCGCCTCAGCGGGCGTGCAGTCTGACAAGACCAAGGAAAGCCTGGTCGAGATGCGCAAGGAGCTGAGCGATATCCTCGGCGGCCGTCCGATCACCCAGACCGAACTGGCCGATGCCGTTGGTGACTCGGTCAAGGCACTTCCGGGCCAATACGAAACCGCCGGGGCCGTGGCCGGATCGCTTCAGGCAATCGCCAGCCGCAACCTGCCGGGGGACTACTACAATACCTATACGGCACGCCTGCGCGGGGTCACCCTCGATAGCGTCAACAAGACGGCCAAGACGCTGTTCAAGCCGAACGAGACGATCTACGTCATCGCCGGGGACCGCGCCAAGGTCGAGCCAGGCCTGAGTGAGCTGGCCAAGAGCTGGAACATCCCGCTCATGCACATCGATGCCGACGGCAAGCCGGTAAAATAAGCCCATCGACACAGATCGGTGCTCAGCCCCGTCGGATTCGTCCGGCGGGGCTTTTGTTTGGCGTTGTTTGTTGGAAGTGGAGAGCAAAAAAAAGCGCCGACAGTGCGGCGCCTATCAAAATCCCAGGATGATGGTGCCGACGGGAACCGCTGCTACACAAACCCGGCAGGGGGGCTGGGGGGGCTGTTCAGGAACCGGAAAGGTCGCTCACGTCTCCCGTCGACAGTCATAGAATTGACGGGAAAGCGGGCGGCGAAATGGTCACATTTAGGCAAAATTACGATATTTGATAAAATTAAATTAATAAAAATCGAAATGAACACAAGTCTTGCTGCGCTTGATTACTTTGAATTGGATGCAAGGCACAAATAAAAAAGCCACCCGCCTGAGCGGGTGGCTCATTTTTGCCGCCTACCTGTTACCAATTAGTCGCGACTTGAGCCCAGGAAGCTCAGCAGAAACTGGAACAGGTTGATGAAGTTGATGTAGAGGCTCAAGGCGCCGAAGGTCGTCGCCACGTTCATCTTCACACTGTCTCTTTGAAGGCCGTCATACATCATCTTCAGGCGCTGCGTATCAAAGGCGATAAGGCCGGCGAAGATCAGCACGCCCAAGCCAGAGATGATCATATGCATGAGCGGGCTTTGCAGGAACAAATTGACCAGAGCAGCAAGCAACAGACCAATCACCGCCATAAGCAGAAATGACCCCATCGGTAGGAGGTTCTTCTTGGTGGTATAGCCCCACAGAGACAGAGCCCCGAAGGACGCGGCCGTAATAAAGAACGTCTGCGCAATTGACCCGCCGGTATAGCGGATGAACCAAAGCCCACCAGACAGGCCGATCATCGCCACGATGGTCCAGTATAACATCGACGCAGAGGCAGGGCTGGGGTTCCGCATCAGGAACGATGAGCCAAACAGCAGAACGATGGGGGCAAACGATACGATCATCCCCAAGAGTGTGATCGAAATCTTGCCATTCACATTAGCAAAAAACAGGCTGGTCACTTCCGGCACATTGCCGACCACCCAAGCCAAGACGCCCGTGATCAAGAGGCCCAGGGCCATCTTGTTATAGATGCCGAGCATAAAGCTGCGCAGACCCGAATCCACGGCCATGTCGGCCGACTCAACGATTACCCGGCTGGCATTTCCGTCATTTTGGCTCATGGCCACGTTTCCTTTCGTCCCAAAGACAGGATTATCAACCCTGTATATTGTGTGAAACCTTGTCACTTGCAAGCGCCCGCCGGACTTGCGATGACGGGCCAACGGGTCACAAAGCCGTCAGGACAAGGGATAGAGCGATGCAGCAATCGAACCTCGGACGAACGGATCTTAAGGTCTCACGCGTTTGTCTCGGCACTATGACCTATGGCGAGCAAAACTCCGAGGCCGAAGGTCACGCCCAGATGGATCTGGCCGTTGAGCACGGGGTCAATTTTTTCGATACCGCCGAGCTTTATGCCATCCCGCCCAAGCCTGAAACCTTTGGCGAGACGGAGCGGATAATCGGCACCTGGTTCAAGGCCCGAGGCAACCGCGACCAGATTGTTCTGGCAACCAAGATCACGGGGCGCTCAGACATGCCCTGGTTCCGCAAGGCCGGTGGATCGACCCGGATTACCGCTGCCCAGATCGATGAGGCTGTCGAGGGGTCGCTTAAACGTCTTCAGACCGACTACATCGACCTTTATCAGATCCACTGGCCCGACCGCGCCTATGCCGGGTTTGGATTCCATGTCTATGCGGACTATCCGGACGATTACATCAGCTTTGCAGAGACGCTGGTGGCGCTCCAGCGGCACGTAGAAAAAGGCTCCATCCGCCATATCGGGGTTTCGAACGAGTCCGCCTGGGGCGTCATG